>CAMEWS010000078.1 GCA_945946765.1 uncultured Clostridia bacterium | reverse complement strand
CTGTCCAAAAGGCATCATCGCAAGGGAATACTAAATCGTGTAATTGTGCGTGTTCAGGTCTTGTATTGGCATCCAATACAGCTACATATTGCCAATAAGGTCTGTTTTCTTTGTTTTCGATTTGAGTTTTATATCTTCCTGTCTGATAAGCTACTTGCATATTTACGGAGTAAATTGTTTTTAATCGGTACATTGAACCAAGCTGAACCTTTTCGGCATTACCTTTTGAATCAACGACAATCTGTTCTCCCCACCAACCTTTCTTTTTCAGAGTTGGTTTAAGTTCTTTTGAAAACTCTTTAAATGTTTTGCCTTCAGAGAGAGCTTTGTCTAAAGCTGAACGAATATCTTTGAGGACATCTTCACGCATAACTTTAGCAACAGTAAATGACTTTTTATGTGCTTGTTGCCATAATTCATACCAATCCCAAGAAGTTACATTTTTCTTGTTGCGAAAATATTTAATCGCTATAGATGGGGCGAGTTTGAACAAACTTTTAAGTTGTACCATTGATTCTCTCCAATGCTAATTTTATATACTCAGGATTAAGTTCAATCCCTATATAATTTTTATTAAATTGCTTGGCAACAAGAGCGGTTGTTCCGCTTCCAATAAATGGATCAAGCACAATGCCATTTTCAGGACATCCTGCTTTTATTGGGATTTCAATTAATTTAGGATTATAGGTTGCAAAATGACTACCTTTATAATTTGCAGAAGGAATACTCCATACGGTTCTTACATTTCGTCCTTTTATTTCTCCATTTAAAATCCTTTGTTGTAGACGTTCAAAGTTTTCTTTGTTCAAGCCTCTGTAACTTGCACCTTTATTAGTTCCGCAACCAGTTTTGCATCTTGCAAGGGTGGAATTTTTAAATGGTTCTAATTGTTGTGAAAAGTAATATTTTTTCTTTTTAGAGAAGAAAAACAAATATTCAAAATCAACAGTAAATCTATCTTTTGCACTTGATGGAGTTACATTCGTTTTATGCCAAATAATAACATTTCTAACAGTCCAACCTCTATTCATCATTTCAATAGCGAATCTAAAAGGTATTAATAATAAACTTTTTGAATTTTTCCCTCTGGAATGAGCAATTTTAGGTAAATATTCTGTCGTTTTTAATATAGAATTCTTTCCCTTTGTTTTAACACCATAAGATAAACCTAATCCGCTACCTCCATAAGTGTCACCTAAATTTACCCAACAAGTTCCATCATCTTTTAGTACACGTTTAACTTCATCAAAAATGTCACATAAATGATTAATATATTGATTAAAGTCAGGTTCTGCTCCGAGTTCGCCCTTCCAACCGTCAGACCATTTTACGGGATTAGTTTTGTAATCTCGTAAACTCCAATAAGGTGGTGAGGTTATACACATATTTATTGATTCATTTTCAAAAGTTTTTAAAACATCTAAAGCGTGTCCTGAATATATTTTATTAATTTCAATCATCTAAACCATCACTCCTTCCTTGCAGTTCGCAGAGGAACATAGCTTTTTGAATAGATTGTTCAAGTTGTTTTGTATGCAAATTTTTATCCGTCAGCAGTTCGTATGCTTCTTCGTAGTCCTCACAACTTTCAAGCAACGAAATTAGTGGAGATAGCATTTTTTGAGCCTGTTTATTTAGTTCAACTTCAGATAAAAATTTGAATAAGTCATCAATTTGTTTTTGTCCTTTAATAACAGACTCTTCTGCGAATTGAGAATATTGACTCATTGCAGTTGGGAGAATATCCTCTTTTATTTCAATATCCTCTTCATCAAAACCATAGGTTTTAATAAAATATTCTTTTGTGAATTTGACACCGCTATCAAATAGAATTTTATCTCTTTGTGCAAGAGTTAAATCAACATCTTCTTCCTGATAAAGTTCAAATACAGGAATCTCTGCATTTGAAAAATTTATTTCATAAATCCATTGAATAAGTTGATTAATGGTTTGTTCAACAAGTTTTTTGTCAGAATCAACAATATCCTGTCTTATTCCCATATGCGTATTAGAGGCGGCATAACTTCCTGTTGAGCCTATTTCGGTTGTTAGGGTTTGACCGAGTATAGCTTTTGAAATTTCAGCATTCATTTTATCGATAAGCTGTTCGTATATAGCAGCAGATGAGGATTTATTGGCTTCTTGGATTTCAACTGATGAATCGTCAGGAATAACAGCAATGGCATCCTGAACCATTTGCTCCAATAAATCAGCAAGAGTGTCGGTTTCTTCCTTTGTTGCTCCACGAGGATGTTTGCCAATAAGATGCGGCATTCCGTATTTTTCAGTAAATACAACCCAAAATTTTAATCCACCTTTTTTAAAGGTTACGGGCCAAAAAACACGAGAAAGGACTCTTTCTCCATATGGGTTTTCATAGCTTGGATTTGATTGAGGGCATAAGAATTTGCGAGGTGGAAGTTCTTCTCCCCAATAATGTTCTTTTGTTCTGAATTTTAGTTGGTTTTCATCATCAAAACAAAACCATTCGGGAGGTTTTGCTTTTAATTCAACA
>CAMEWS010000077.1 GCA_945946765.1 uncultured Clostridia bacterium | reverse complement strand
CCATTGAGCTACCGAGGAATATATCCAAGTGGTTTTCTCAACCTTGTAAGATTATTATAACAAAACAAAATTTCTTGTAAACAGTTTTTTCTTAAATTTTAAAATATCCTCTAAATGTTGTACCAACAAGGTATTACGACAATGTTAACAATTCTAAACAACATGAGTAACAAAAAGGCAATTTCATGACAATTATATACTTTATATATACAAGAGAGCAAAATAAATAAAAGAGAGAAATAAAATGAGAGCATTATTAGTAAGATTTTTAAACAGAAACAAAAAATTCAGCCCCGCTGATTTAATATAATTTTAATTTATATCAACAAACGTAACACCGTTGCCGCCTTCTGAATCTTCGCCTTGGCGGTATTTTGCCACATAAGGAGAATCGCTGAGATAATCACGTATAGCAGCACGCAATTGCCCCGTACCATGCCCGTGAACAATTTCTACGAAGGACAAATTCACCATACTGGCTTTATCAAGAAACACATCTAATTCGTTTAATGCTTCATCAACCCGATATCCTCGCAAATCGATTTTAGGCGACATGTTTATACGTTCAATAACAAATTTTGAATTACCTATATTAATTTTCTTTTTTATTATATCTTTTTGTCGTTTCAGGCTCTTAGCAAGCTTTTCGAGCTTAATTGTCGATTGCAGCTGCCCCACCAAAATTTTTATATTACCTTTTTTGTCAGGCAAAGAATTTATTACCACATCTTGGTCAAGCCCTTTAATAATGGCTTTTGCACCAACAAATATATCATCTTGCGCCAACTCTGTATATTTAATATCAACATTTGAAAACTCATTAGCCAATTCTTGATTAACTTTCGCACCTTTTTGAGAAAGTTTTTTATAAGCTTTAATCGCATTTTCCTTAGTTTTGTGATGATTAAGATTTTCAAGAACCTTCTTCACCTGTCCTTTGGCTTCTTGTAAATTATCTTCGTATCGGCGTTTGTAATCTTTTAATGTCTTACGTTTTTGGGCGTTAAGATTTTCAAAAAGTTCATTATATTCTTTATACTTGGCTTCTGATTCTTCTTTCAATGTTTTAGCTTCTTGTGTCAATTTGTTCAATTCGGAATATTTAGCCTGTAATTCACCCAGTATTTTAGACTCGTCCGTAACTTCAGATTCATAATTCTTTTTTGCTTTTTCAATAATCTCTTGAGAAATACCAAAGTTTTTAGCAATAGCAAAAGCATTTGAGGCTCCGGGGACACCAATTCTCAATTTATAAGTAGGTTTAAGTGTTTCCGAATCAAAATCAACTGACGCATTTTGAAAATTTTCGTTATTAAAAGGCAGTGATTTTAACTCGTTAAAATGTGTACTGATTAAAGACAAAGCTCCTTTTTCAACAAAAGTCTCCATAACCGCTTTCGCAAGACTTGCACCCTCTTTAGGGTCTGTACCTGCTGCGATTTCATCAATTAATATAAACGTATCGGAATCTGCATTATCTAAAATTTCTTTAATGTTTTTCACGTGCGATGAAAAAGTTGACAGACTTTGTATAATATTTTGGTCATCTCCTATTTCGGCAAAAAGTTTTTTAAAAGGATAAACTTTTGCACTAAAACAAGGAAGATGAAGCCCTGCACTTGTCATTGCTATAGCCAGCGCAACCGTTTTAAGCACAACGGTTTTTCCGCCGGCGTTAGAGCCCGTAATAATGATTGATTTATACGGATTCCCGATATAAAAATCATTTTCAATTACTTTATCCAGAACAGAAAGCAAAACAGGATTTTTCATTGATTTCAACTCAATGACGTGTTCAGTTATAATTTCAGGTTCACAGGCATCTATACTCGCTGAATATTTTGCTTTTGCAAAAATAAAATCCAATTCTATCAACGCTTCAAACGAAGATTTAATTTCTTCGTAATGATCAGACATTTCTTCAGACAAGTTTTTTATGATTTTTAAAATTTCCGATTCTATAGAAATTTCCATCTCTCTTAACTTGTTATTCAAACCGACAACCTGTTTTGGTTCTATAAAATAAGTTTGCCCTGATTGCGAAACATCGTGAACAATCCCTTGCACTTTGTTTTTTGCCTCTGCCTTTACCTGAAAAACAACACGATTGTCCCGCATTGTGTAAACGGAATTTTGCAAATATGAAGTAAAAGATGAATTTTTCATCAAATCGGAAATAACATTTTTCAAATTTTCCGATGTATCTCTTTGTGCTTGAAACAACGCTTTTAGCTCAGGAGAAGCCGATTCTTTAACATTAAAATTGGCATCAAAAATATTTTCAATTCTTTCTTCAATATCCGATAAAACAAACAGTTTTTGAGTAAAAGCAAAAAGATTTTCTTCATTTTCCGCATATTTGTACAAAAAAGAAGAAAACTTGCGAGAATCAACAATTATGCTATACACATTTTGAACATCTTCAACAGACAGCGTTATTTTGTTTTTTAAAATATTGAGGGCCTCAGTAATATCGGGAAGTGAGCCTATTGGAACAGAACTTGCACTGATTCTGTATGCATTACAGGCTTGTGTCGTCAGTTTTTGAGCAAGCTTTATCTCCTCAATGTCAGAAAGCGGAAGTGTTTCAAGACAACGTTTTTTGCCGCAATCACTGACGGCAAATTCGCTCAAAAGCTCCAAAACTTTGTCAAATTCAATTGTTTTCAAGGCTTTGTTCATACAAAAATTATACCACGCACACGATGTAAGTTAGTTTATACAATATAGTTTACATAACATATAAGGTGTTGCAAAAATATTAAATGCTATATTTTATATCTTGTAAAACACTTTTTTTTGCGCTATTTTTATGTTGAATATGCGCAAACACGCATGAGTACAAAAGAGGAGAAGTCAAAAAATGGCTGAAAGAAAATTAGTTGGAACAAACGAAATGTTCAAAAAAGCACTTGCAGGCGGTTATGCTATCGGTGCTTACAACGTAAACAACATGGAAATTTTGCAAGGTATTGCAGAAGCAGCTGAAGAAACTCGTTCACCTATCATTTTACAAGTTTCTGCAGGTGCAAGAAAATACGCAAACCAAACTTATCTTATCAAATTAGTTGAAGCTGCATTAGCTACAAC
>CAMEWS010000076.1 GCA_945946765.1 uncultured Clostridia bacterium | reverse complement strand
TTTGAACAGAATTTTAGTTGTACGGTTCATTGATATGGCAAGGTCGGTAGATTGTACGCAATAAAGAAAAGGAGAAGAACCATGATTAAAGACGTACTTACAAAATCTTATGAAATTGAAATTGACGGTAGTTGTTATACTCTTGAGTATGACAATCTTGCTTATGCAAAAATCGAACAATTGACAGGCAAGGGGTTGTTTGCTTTGTATAATGATTTTGTCGTCAAGAATGATATAAAGTATGAAGATTTTGTAGAAATCGTTTGTTGCGGTTTGTTGAAAAACCATTATGCTCAAGAAATTGTCGAGGTTAGAAAATTTTTGAATGAAAATATTGCGGTGGGTTTTCTTTACGCAGCTTCGGTAACTTTAGCTTTTGCAGAGCCTTTAATGCCGCCTGAGGTTGTGCAAAAGGCACAGCAAAAATCTTTAAAAAAAAAGAAGAAAATGACGAAAAAGTAGAATTTGACTGGATAGATGTTTATACAACAGCGACTTGTATTTTAGGTTGGAGTGACAGTGATTTTTGGGGTGCTACGCCAAGAAGATATTTTGCTGTTTTGTATAAATACAGCGAGATAAAGAATTTTATAAACGGTAAGAATGAACAAGAAGTTCTTGTCGGGAAAAAGGCATTCCAAGCGTTGTCAGATTTGGCATCACGTATAAGATAATCTCTCATATGAAGTATATGTTATTTTTCTTGCTCCCGTTCGTCCTTTTGCGGGGGCAAGTTTTTTTTAATGTGCTATAATCACAAAATGAAGAAAGTAATATATGCAATATTGGTGATGATTTTGAGTGTGCCGTTGAGCGGTTATACGGTAAAAGGCGGTGTGACCTACACAGTAGAAACGGCACGCAAAGAAGCATTTGCGGATGTGGAATACACGTTGCCAAAGTCAATCATTGAAGCAAACAAAGTTGACCCTAATTATCAAGAGAACATGAAGGCTAAAGCCAAGGGGAAAAATGAGTTTAGAGATAGGGCTATAACGTATTTTGATAATGGTAGTTATGGTATAGTATATAAAAAAAACAGATATTATGAGTATTATTATTTTTCTGATGGCAATATAAAAGCTATTGGAAAAAGAAATAAATTAACAAGACCTTGTAATAGCTATAAATATGACCATACAGGGAAATTGTATGAAGTTGTATTCTATGTCAGCAAGACAGAATCTTATATATTTTCATTAACGGGGGAGTTAAAAGTCCATTGGTTAGAGAAAAAAGGTTATGATAGGTTTGGCAATATAGTTATAGAACAATATTAATAAGTGAAATAAACAAATAAAAGCACATATAATGTGCTTTTTTATTATACAAAAAATATTAGAAAAAGAGGTGAACAATGGAAAATTTACAAAATGAATTATCCGAAGACAAAAAGTGGAAACAGAAATTAAAAGAAGAAAAAGAGAAATTTTTGAAGAATTTATCTGAAGAAAATGCAGAGTTGGCAAAATTGATGAAGCTTGGAACTCAAACAATGGGTAAACATTTAAAAGAATATATTATCAATATAACATCGTTAAGTTAATATCTTGTTTTGGTTAATTCGCCTTTTTCGTTATAACAATTATTTCCAATCCAATGAGCTATTAGTTTTTTATTTATATCAAAAATAAAATCTTCTTTATTAGAAGTGGATAGTGAAACAGAATCCAGGTTGCCATTTATATCGTATCTTACTCTTTTAACAGGGTAATTTTTATTTAAATCATATTCAATTAATATTAAATGTCCATTGCTATTATAATAAAAGCCAATTTCTTTGTGATATAGATATGTTATAGCGTATGAATTGTTAGAAAACAAAGTTAGATATTTATTTTGATATCTGTATTTCCCCTTTTTGAGTGCATTTTGATTTTTTTTATAATTTTTATCGAAAAAGTATTTTTTGTATTTTGATATATCAATTTGGGGAGTAACATTTTCAAAAGAAATTGTTCGGGCTTCATTTACGGTTAAAGATATACCAGCTTTAATAGTATAAGCATAGGTTGTATTAGTTATGCAAAATAAAATAAAGAATAAAATAAGTTTTTTCATATTACAAGTTTATCATATAGAAAGGAAAAAATTATGACAAATGATTTAAGAAGGACTTGTTATCAAGATCAAGACAAAAAGTGGAAACAGAAATTAAAAGAAGAAAAAGAGAAATTTTTGAAGAATTTATCTGAAGAAAATGCAGAGTTGGCAAAATTGATGAAGCTTGGAACTCAAACAATGGGTAAACATTTAAAAGAATATCAAAATGTATCAAAAATATTTTCAGAAGCATTGAATTTTGATGATCTTGAGGCGTTAGTCGGTGCCGAACAAAATAAAGCCCAAAGAAAAATTCGAGATAAATATGATTTTTTGAGAAATGAAATTAATTTGGATAAAAATCTTTCTCAGGCTCAAAAAGATTATTGGAACAATGAATATGATGAAAAAGAAATAGCGGAAAGCACAAAAGCATACAAAGAAAGTCCTATGGGTGAGCTTGGTGACGAGATGTCAAAAAACTTTTCCGCAGGTCTTCAAGAGATGATAAAAGGCTACAAAAACTTTTCTGATGTAACAAAAGATATTACAAACAGCATGGCAAACTACATGATAAAAAAGATGAGCGATGCTGTAATGGAGTCTATATTTTCACAAGAGAATATGAAACTTTTAACAGGCATGTTGGGAGGTTTGTTTAATTGGGGCGGAGTTTTGTTAGGTTCTGCCGGAGGTTTGATAAGCGGTTTGTTTACAAAACATCACTCGGGCGGGATTGCTCCTGTCGGTGCAAATATGCAGCTTCCGGGTACACAAGAACAGCTTGCGCTTTTAAAAGGCGGAGAAAGAATATTGAGCCCCGCAGAAAATACGAGTTATAACAGCAATCAAGGAGCTTCGCCGGTTGTGTTTAACAACTTTAATGTAAAAGCTTGGGACAGCAAAGATGTAAGCAAATATTTGTGGGAAAACAGAACATTATTGAATCAGATAACGTTTCAGGGCATAAAAGATAACGATGCTCATTTGCGTACAATGGTAAGAAATGCATAAAACGTACAGGCTTTGTTTTTAGCATTAAAGAGTCTATAAAATCAAGTATTTTACGGAAGTGATTCCTCTAAATTGTAATCGGATTGGAGTTGTACATTACACCGATTCAACAGTACAGAGGAGTCTTTTTACAATACAAAAAATTGAAAGGA
>CAMEWS010000075.1 GCA_945946765.1 uncultured Clostridia bacterium | reverse complement strand
GGTCACCCCTCTCAAAAATGATACTTAATCATTTTTTCGGCAGAGTGCAAAATGCCAGACTTGGCGTCATTCTCACTCCGTTACACTTCTACAAGCGAAGCCGCCTCAGACATCATTTTCTCTTAGCAAAAGCTAATACCAACAAAGCTGCTGTTGATACAACACCGCCTGTCCACAATGCGGCTTCATCACTTTTTATTATTTCCCACAAATTTTTCTTAACTTTTGGCTCAGAAGCTTGAATCGGTTCTTCTATAACCATTTGTGGTTGCGGTTGAACAGCAGGCATTTGATCATAACCTTGTACAGCTTGTTGTGATATTGTTTGTTGAGGAATATTATAATTTTGTGTCTGATTGTTAATATAAACTTGCGGATCAACAACCGGTGTTGTAGTCGATTCTTGAGTTACTTGCGGAATATACGTGTAATTATCTTGCTGTGCGGAAGTTTGAGGCTGTTGGGCAACAGTAGTTTGCTCGGGCATTACTTGAGTTTGTTGTGTAACGGTTGTTTGCTCGGGCATCACTTGAGTTTGCGGTGGCACAACGGGTTGTACAACTTGTTGAGGCTGTTGTTGCGTATAATCCTGAGAATACTGCTGATATTGCGGTTGGTACTGTTGTTGCGCTGCTGTATTAAAATTAACACTCATAAAATTTGACACTCCAAAATTTCTTCACCTTACTTATTAATAAAAACATTTCAGCTTTAGAAATTGCCTGCGCATTTTTATTATTAAACATAAAAAAAGACGGGACTTAATGCCCCGCCTTTTGGTTATAAATATTACAGCTTAGCAGCAAGCCGTTTCTTTGCTTTTAGCAATAGCCTCTTTAACTTTTTCAGCAATTTCTTTTTGTTCTTCAAAAGTTAATTCCGCAAACATAGGCAAGCTCATAACGTGTTGAGTATTGTATTCCGTATGAGGCAAATCACCCATTTTGTAACCGAGGTGAGCGTGTACTTTTTGCATATGCAACGGAATTGGATAATATAACATAGCACCTACACCGTTTTCTTGAAGCATTTTTTGTACGGCATCTCTGTTCGGAACTTTGATTGTGTATTGGTGGTATACGCAATATGTGTCATCAAGCTCTTTTGGAGTGATAACATCTTCACAATCTTTAAAGAGTTCTGTATATCTTTTGGCAACTTCTCGTCTTGCTTTGTTCCATTCATCAATATAATTCATTTTTACACGAAGGATTGCGGATTGGATTTCATCCAAACGGCTGTTAACCCCGATTTCATCGTGATGATATCTTACGGCACCGCCATGGTTTCTCAATGCAATCATTCTGTCTTTTAAGTAATCACTGTTAGTTACAGCCATACCGCCATCGCCCATACCACCGAGGTTTTTGGTCGGGAAAAAACTATATGCGCCGATATCACCAAAAGTACCTACCTTTTTACCTTTATATTCGGCACCGATAGCTTGACAACAATCTTCGATTACATATAAGTTATGACGTTTTGCAACATCCATAATAACATCCATATCAGCAGGCTGACCGTACAAATGTACAGGCATGATTGCTTTTGTTTTTGGTGTAATTTTATCTTCGATAGCTTTTGCATCAATGTTAAAAGTATCGGGGTCTATGTCAACAAATACGGGGGTAGCACCGACAATTTCAACAGATTCAGTTGTTGCAACAAATGTGAAAGCTACCGTGATAACTTCATCGCCTTTACCTATATCAAGTGCTCTTAACGCAAGATGCAATGCGTCCGTACCCGAGTTCAAGCCAATAGCGTGTTTGCAACCCAAATATTGAGCAAATTCACTTTCCAAAGCTTTTGTGTTTGGACCTAAAATGTAAGCACCCGAACGTAAAACATCTACAACAGCTTTTTCAATTTCTGCCCCTGTTTGTTTGTATTGTCTTTTTAAATCAACTATGGGAATCATATAAATCTCCTTTTATATCCTCATTTCCATAACTACATTCTACCACCGTCAACAGTGGTCTTTATAAATATTTAATATCATGTTTGAGAATTTAAAAATCATTAACTTTTGTAAAAAATAATGTCTGATGTTTAAAGTTATTGTTCAACTCTGCCGAAATATCAAATATGTGAAGTTAGATTTATGGAATGAAAAATGAAAGATAGGCTTTACTCACTTGTTGATTCGTTTTTAATAAACATACATATAAAAAAAGAGCATACTCAAGACTCAAAATCCTTATCAGATGTACAGCCGAGAGAAATTTCCGACCAAATGCATTACGACCCCAATGAATATTTGGGCAGAAGTCAAGTTATACAAAGAAAAAATTCGTATAACCCGAATATCGAATATAAAGAACTTTCATATATAGAATTTATGAAATTAAAAGCAAAGATTAAAGCGAATCCCAATTACATAAAAAACTTTAGCAAAATTGAACTTAATAAATATAACATACAAGTTGCCGATAGAATTTTATCTAACGACAGATTGTTTAACAATGAAAATTTAATGCAATTTGCATATAATATTATAAACGATACAAACTCACCAGAACAAGCAAAAGCAAGATGCAATATTATTGATAAAATCTTGTCTGATGAAAGATTCTTAAACAACGAAAAACTTATGGATTATGCAGGGGTGTTTATTAACTTTACATCCGATTTAGAAACTGCAAAAGCAAAATGCAATATTATTGATAAAGTCGTATCTGACGAAAAATTGATAAATAACGAAAAATTTATGAATGATATATGTGATATTATTTACTCTACAAACACCCCCGAAGAAGCAGAAGCAAAATGCGATATTATTGATAAAATCTTATCCGATGAACGGTTGTTTAATAACAGCTATTTTATGTTTAATGTAGGTATTATCATTAGGGGGACTCAAACTCCTGAACAAGTAAAAGTAACATGCGACATAATAGACAAAATCTTATCCGATGAACGGTTGTTTAATAACGAAAATGTTATGGGCTATGCAGGTGTTATCATTAATCATACTCAAACTCCGGAACAAGTAAAAGTAAAATGCGACATAATAGACAAAATCTTATCCGATGAACGGTTGTTTAATAACGAAAATGTTATGCGCATTGCAGGTGCTATCATTAAGAATACTGATACTCCTGAACAAGCAAAAGCTAAATGCAATATTATAGACAAATATTTGAGCAATGAAAAATTATTAAATAATGATGTAATATCTGATAATTTAGGCTTTTTAATAAATAATTCAAATAAAAATACAACAATGAAAACTTGGGCAGATTTTAACAAACTGTTAACTTCCGCCTTTGATAAAAAAGACCAATTAAAAGCTGCAAACTCTGATATTTCAAAT
>CAMEWS010000074.1 GCA_945946765.1 uncultured Clostridia bacterium | reverse complement strand
TTTGACAATAATTTTTTATTATATTAATATCTGTCTTGAAAGAAAAGGAAATTAATTTAATGCAAAACAACACTATGATGATGCAAATGATGATGCAAAGCCCGAGAAAAGGCGGTCATTGTTATGCATTTCGAATGTGTTAGTTCGTAATAAAAACAAGTTTAAGACCGCCAAACAGGCGGTCTTTTTTTATGAAAGTTGTCACACCAAGAACTAACACAAAGGAATTTTAAAAATGATTAAAGAAATAAGCAATACAACTGCAAACAATAACAATGTCCAATTTAAAGGCGCACCTCAAACTGCAGCAAAATCTGTTGCTAAAGCAATTTCTTCAACGGCAACAAGTCAATTCAATGAATTTAAAGGCAGTGTAAAATTTTTAGACAAATTTTTAAAAAGTCAGGAAAACCTTTCTACAACAAGATTTATCCAAGGCACATTGACCAATTGGTTTCCCAAAGCGGTTTTATCAAGAAGTTTTATAGACTTTAGTGAGTTTACTTTTTTGGAAACAATAGAATCGTGCATATTTTATTTTGCGGCACCGTTGTTAGGGGAGCATATTTTTAGAAATGGTTTGTTCAAATCCGTTCAACCCGAACAAAAACAAAAAGCTGTTATAAAAACTCTTTCTTCAAGCCTTGAAAAAATTAAAAAATCAGGTTTGGATAAAGGCTTAAAAAATAGACTTGTTACAACAAAAGCAGGTATTGTTCTTGCCTGCATAACGGTTCCCGCAATGGAGTATGCGTTGGGGTTTGCAAAAAATTTGTTTACTTTAAAAGTTTTTAATGTGGGTGATTTTAACAAAGTAGCCAATCTTGATAAGAAAAAATCCGATGATACGGAAAAGAAAAACAGAATTGAAAAACATTCCAAAAAAGTTTTGCTTCAAACGGGGCTTTTGTCTTTGGGCGGTATAACAGCGGGGCTTCTTCTCGCTGCAAAAGGGCACAATTTTAATATTGCACGTAAATTTTCAGAAGCTCTTTTAGAACCCGGTGAACAAATCTCAAAATTATTGCACAAAGCAGGTATAAACTCAGAAAAAACGGATAATATTTTAAAAGATTATTTAAAACTTGATTTTGCCGATAATAACGGAAAATTTGCTCTCAGCAAAGGGCAATTGGCAGTAACTTGTATTACGGGGCTTTTTGGCTATTCCTCCGCAGCAAAAGACAGAGGCAAGCTTGACTTTTATGAAGTATGGACACGTGTTCCACTCGTGGTTTTGTACACAATATTCGGTTCTGCCTTGTTGGACGGAAGTTTTAAAAAACTGTTGGCGAAAAAAGGTAAATTCCCCGAACTTATCAAACAAAATGAAAACGGTACAATTGCAAAAGTACCTTCAAGAGCCGATTTACCGCAAATTGCACAAAAAATATCCGCTGTGAACAAAACTTCTTACCAAAAAGAATTGGAAACACTTATAAAACAAAAATCCGTTATAACAGGGGTTCCGTATTTGTTCAGTCTTGTTGCAATGGGCTTTCTTTTAAGCGGTATTTCAAGAATTTGGACAAAATACAGATACGATCATCAACAAAAACCAGTGATATCAGAAAATGAACATTTAAAACAGTATACAAAAAATCCTCATTTTAGCAGGTTTAACATGTCAGGGTGGCAGTAGTTAGTATTGTTATGCTTCCCAATAAAAGCTGTTACTACAGTTTGGGATTTTTTGAAAACCGTTCTTTTGGTAAAATTCTCGTGCATTTTTGTCAGAAAACAAGTATATGGGTTTATCAAAATGTAAGCATTTTATAATATCCAACATTTGCGAACCTGTTTTAAGATATTTTTTTGTTTTTAGAATAAACGGTTTGACCTGCATAAAATCAAGCGTGTTTTCCATGTCGGAATGTTCAGTTAATTCTGCAATTCCTATAATGTTGCCGGCGGAAAGTTCTGCTTCAGGTATTATATCTTGCGCTATAACATATACGTGAGTTTTTTTATTTAAATTATTGTTGTTATATAAGTTGTAATAGATGTTGTAGCTATAACTATTATTACCCCAGTTTTTTGCAATTTCCGTTATAATTTTTTTATCAGCTTTGTTTTGGGGGTCGAGTTTATAAAATCCTGCACTGTGTTTTTGATAATGATTTTTGTTTCGTTTTTGTATAGTTGCAGGCATGATGTATTGTGCTTTAAAGTTTATGCTCATAGTTATTTTTCTATATTTATTGGGGTATAAAAACGAACTTGTTTTGATAAAACAATTTAAATTATATTTTTAATATGTTTTTTTTGTTGTTTAAAAAGCATATCCAAAAGTTTATGTGCATCTTTGCTTAATTCTGTACTTTGTATTACTTTTTTTGCTGTTTCAATATCTTCAATGGTTTTCGCTCTTATAATTTTAGGCGCATACCTGTTATATTCTTTTTTGGCGGTAATAACTATTTCAAGAATTATTTTAGGTATCCCCACATCTGATGCTATTTTTTTTAATTGCCTTAACAATGTTTGTCTTTGTCTTAAAAGTGCCTTGTAGTCCAGCCTGTCTTGAGTTGAGTAGTAATCTTTGAGCATAGATTTTTGAGTTAGGATATTCAGGTTTAAGAGTTTTAGTTTAACCCAAACTGCATTGTATTTTTCTTCCGCTTCTGTCAATTCAAATTTATTGGGTAATATTTTAGGCAAAGGTTTGGGTATAAAATCAATCCTGACAAATTCTACCGTATCCGTTTCAAGCTGTTTTACGTTTAAACGGTTTTTAGAATTTTGCTTTGCCCCAAATGTTGCTTTGTAATTTGATTGTATATAATTGTTTATCTTCATTATGTTTGTACAAAAAACAAACATATTTTTTTTTGCTGTTAAAACAATACTAATTTTAAAATTTGTTTAATTTATTAATTCAATTTACATCGTTTATAAAGCGGGAAATTTATAAAAGAAATACGATTGTGAACTTTTGTAACAAAAAATCATTTTTTTGAAATTGTATATTTTTTAAATACTTTATATATAAGTGTATAAGATTAAAAATTGATTCTCTAACGAAAGGTGGTTTTTTATGGGTATAGCAGCAATTCAAGCAAGACTTTTAGCATTAACTTCTCGTCAAACTAATGTAGGTGCAGAACAACAAGTTATTAACAACAAAAAAACAGAAATTGACCGACAACAAGATGAATTGAACAAAAATACTGAATCTAAAGAAGAACTTTCTTATACAGAAGACAAATCAATAATCTCTAAAGATGCAAAAGAACTTGCTGAAAAATATTCTGACACTAAATTGGAACCTGAAGAAAAAAATGAAAATAAAACATTTGAAAAAGAAGAAAAAGCTGTAACACAGGAATTAACAGGATATCAAAAGTTAATAGCAAATAATATAAACAAGGCATATAAAACTTTTGCAAGTTAAGACTGCAATAAATGTTTGAGGCGGCTTCGCTTGTAGAAGTGTAACGGAGTGCGAATGACGCCAA
>CAMEWS010000073.1 GCA_945946765.1 uncultured Clostridia bacterium | reverse complement strand
CTAAAAGCAATACCGTATGCATCTTGAGAATATCTTTGAGGAAGAATTGTAAATTCAGGGTGATCCATTACAAACCCTGCCAAAATACTGTCGTCTGTTGTCATAGCCTCTGCTTTATGGTTCAAAAAAGCATCAAAACCGTCTTGATAAGTTTTATATCCTTGCAAAATAACTTCGGGAGCAAGGTATCTTATATTTTTTTCGCCTGTTGTGCCCAACACAATAATAACTCTGCGACCATTCAAATCACCCACACTTTTAATCGCCGTACCTTTTCTTATCATCAATGCCTGACCCGCATAATAATAAGGAATGGAAAAATCAATAACTTCCGCTCTTTGCGGGTTTATTGACATCGTAGCAATAAGCATATCAACTTCACCGGAATTGAGTTTGGAAATACGATTTTGTGCGTTAACCTCAACAAAACGCACCAATCTTTCATTGCCAAGAATCCTTTTTGCAATAAGATGCGCCATATCTATGTCGTATCCTTGCAATTTACCGTCTTTGACAAATCCGAAAGGTTTTGAATCGTATTTCACACCGACAATAAGCTCTCCTCGTTTTTTAATTTCAAGAAGTGTATCTTTTTTGTCTTCTTTTTTTGTGCAACCCGTAATTATAACCACCGACAAAATTATTAAACAGATTAGAACTTTTTTAATCATTTTAATTTCCTTATTAAAATCCTGTTTTGTATCAAACATACTGCCTTGTCTTATATCTTAAATGAGTTAGTTTAAACATTAAAGAAACAACCATCTTGCCACCAATATTGCTGCTATTATACCGACAACATCGGCAAACAAACCCGCACACAAGGCATGGCGGAACTTTTTTACACCAACCGAGCCAAAGTATACAGCGAGCACATAAAATGTGGTTTCCGAACTTCCTACCATTATAGCAGAAAGTTTTGTCACATAGGAATCAGGTCCAAAATTATTTGCTATTTCGGAAAACAAGCCCAATACTGCACTACCCGAGAGTGAACGCACAATCATAACAGGCAAAACATCAACGGGAACCTTCATCCAAGCCAAAACATCTTTAAAAAGTTCGCCCGCCAAATCAAGAGCGCCGGAGGCTCTTAGCATGGACACAGCAACAATAATTGCCACCAAATACGGAACAATATTAACGGAAACTTTTAATCCTTCTTTTGCTCCGTCTATAAAGGTTTCGTATACAGGCACTTTTTTAATAATACCGCAAACCAGTGTTATCAAAATAATTGCAGGAATAATCCAAGAAGAAATTGTTATAATAATATCTTTCATTACAACAACCCTCCTTTGCCTTTAACCCTTATTCTTATTACTCTGTAAGTTGTATTAAGAATCGTTTGCGGAGCGGTAATTTTTTCTAAAAACTTTACTCCGATAATTGCCGATACAAAAGCAATTGTTGTAACAATTAAAGTCGGAATAATTATATCAGATGGATTTTTTGCCCCGTTAGCCGCCAGTACGGCAATCACCGTTGCAGGTACAATCTGCCATCCTGCCGTGTTCATTGCAAGTAACGTACACATATCATTTGAGGCGGATTCTTTGTTTTTGTTGAGTTTTTGAAGCTCGGTCATTGCTTTAATACCGATTGGAGTTGCGGCATTGGCAAGCCCGAAAGCGTTTGCCGTAAAATTCATTGCAATATCACCGATAGCGGGATTGTCCTTCGGTACGGAGGGGAAAAGCTTTTTGGCAATTGGAGTGAGCCAATGTGCGATTTTTGAAACAAGACCCGACTGTTCCGCAATTTTCATAATTCCAAGCCAAAACGCCATTATCCCCGCAAGGTAAAGCGCAACTTCCACAGACTTTTGAGCCCCTGTCATTATTGAGTTTACAAGAGCATCAACTTTGCCTGTGTAAATTGCGGAAATAATTGATATTAAAATTATAAAAAACCAAATGTAGTTCATTTCATATTAATTGTTACAAATTACTCACAAAAAGGCAAGCACAATAAACACTATATACGTTTGCAAATAGTCTACAAACTCACATCGCTTGCGGTTAACGGTGCACCGATTACACGTTCGAGGTTTGCAGCCGTAATATGATATTGCATCAAAGTATTATAATACTGTAATTTTGCGTTCATGTACTCGTTTTGAGCATCTTTTAACTCAATTGCATCGCCCAATCCGGCTTTATATCTGCCTGCCGCAAGGTCATAGCGTTCTTTTGCCACATCCATAGAGGTTCTTGCAACAGGTATAGATTGTTGTGCGTTTTTCAACTGAATATAAGCCTGTTTTACATCAAGATAAACTTTTTGACGTTGCACTTCGTAATCAGCCTGATCTTTTTTGTAAGTCAACGTAGCTTCGTCCATCATTTTTTTATTCAAAAAGAGGTTTAGGTTTGAATAAGAAAGTTTCAAACCGATTTGATAGCCGTAATCATTACTTGGGGATTTTCCGCCTCTTGTGTAACTTCCGAAGCCTTTTAAGTCAGGTAAAAAAGCAACTTTGGCTGATTTAACAAGAAGTTTTGAACCTTCCATTTTCTTTTGAGCGGCGAGCAATGCAGGGCTTTGTTCACTTGCAATTTTATACGCTTCGTCAAAAGTTATATCATATCTTTTTTTGTCTAATCTGTCTTTAATGTCAAATGGCGCAAACTCAGGCACGCCCATTGCATTGGTCAATTGTGCAAATCCGTTTTCTACTGCATTTTTTGCCTGAATAAGAGTAAGTTTTGTGTTATCAAGATTGTAGGCTGCCGTTGAAACGTCAATTTTGGCTTTACTGCCGATTGCATAGTAAGCTTGAGCCTGCTCCAAATGGATTTGGTATTGCAAAACAGAATCTTCATAAACTTCTACCTGTTGCTGCAAGAACAATTGATTGTAATAAGCACTTTTTACCTGATACACAACTTCATTTACGCTTGCTTGCAAGTTTTCACGAGAAGCCTCGTAGGTCTTTTTGGCTACTCCTGCTTGCGCTCCTGTTTTACCAAAGTCGTAAACCAACAAATTTACACCGACATTCGGCATATTCCACAGGTTATACTCCTGCATAGGAAATTTAAAGTTGGTCATTAACATGTCGTTTTTAGAAAGAGCAAGACCTGCATCAATCGTAGGGAAATAATTTGCCCAAGCTTGAGCAATTTTGTTTTTATAAATGTCTTTACTTATTAACTGTGACAAAATTGTAGGATTGTTTTCAAGAGCAATTTTTACGCAATCATCAACCGAAATAATATGTGTTGTTGAAACAGAAGCCTCCATTTTTGCACTTTTAGAATCCGTATCGGAGGCACTAAACGCATCCGCCTCAACAGGTACGACTTGTTGTTTTTGAACTGCTTGTTGGGTTTCTTGTTTTTGTTGTAAATTAACATCAACAACTTCGCTTGACTGTTGTTTTGCCTTTTTTTCATCAGGTTTTTTAAACCGTTTTTTGACAATTTTAGGTTCTTTTTCTTTTTTTTCTTTCTTATTACCGTTTATGAGTATTTGAATTGAAGGCTTGTTTTTGTCGGTTTTAGCAGTAACCTTTGTATCGTCATATTTTTCTTTTTTAACTTTTTTGGGCTTTTCAGCTTTTTCAGTTTTTTC
>CAMEWS010000072.1 GCA_945946765.1 uncultured Clostridia bacterium | reverse complement strand
GCCAGACTTGGCGTCATTCGCACTCCGTTACACTTCTACAAGCGAAGCCGCCTCAGACAAAATATAAACAAGCAAGCGGGATATAATCCCGCTTGCTTGTTCACACCTTCACACCGGCTTACGCTGTTTTTGCTCCTGTGGAGTTTTCTTTGAAAACTCTTACGTCGCTTATATTATGTTTCGGTGTTCTGTCGGTCACCTGCGTGACCTCCTACACACCTTCACACCGGCTTACGCATTATTTTACAACTTTTTGGATTTCAGCAGTAATATCATCTCCGCCATAGAGAACTACACCTTTTGCAAGTACCATACTGTAGTTTGCTGCTTTTGCTTTTTGTGCAATTGTTGCAGAAATACTTTTGTCTATATTAGTAAGTTTGTTTGTGTAGTCTTTTTGGATTGCATTTCTTTTTGCGTTGAGTTCTTTATTATATTTGTCTTCAAGTGCTTTTTTCTTTGTTGCATCTTTTTCTTTGTTTACGTTTGTTCTTGCTGTTTGAACAAATGAAGCAAGGTCTTTAAGTTTAGCTTCTCGGTCTGCTTTTAATGCTTTTACCTGAGCAGAAGATGCAACAACTTTTTGTACATCAACAACAGCAATTCTGTTGGTAACATCAGACATAGCAAAGTTGTTAACAGACATACCGATAATAAATGCACTTAAACCCAATGCAAAATACTTCATACCTTGTTTCATCATATAATTCTCCTTTTTTTGTATGATTATAACCCTCTTAAAATATTCTATAATAAAACTGTCTTTAATCAAATATATAATAAATAATTAGGAAACATTCGTGGCTTTAAGAGTATTATTAATATTATTATCGTTAACTATTCTTGCAAATATCGTTATTCTAGCGGTTAGTTTTATATTTAATGTTAATTTATACCAAAAGCACGGAAAGGCTATCCTCAACGGATTTGGCATACTTGCACTTGTTATTGTAATTACATATACAATACTTGCAGTACTTGGTTTAGTTTAGAAAGAGAGAAAAATGGCTTTGTACGATAACAAAGAAGGATTCAATAAAAATTTGGCGACACCTACGTTAATAACTGCGTTATTAGTGTTGTTTATAGTTATATGCAACCCTATTGCCATAGTGGGTGTAGGTGAAAGAGGTGTAAAAGTTACTTTGGGTAAGGTTTCCCCTGAAAGTTACGGTGAAGGTATTCACCTTATAACACCTTTTATTTCTAAAATAAAAAATATGGATGTTAAAACTCAAAAAAGATTTATAGAAACATCTGTTTACACAAAAGATATTCAACAAGCTAAAATTTCTTATGTAATAAACTACAATTTACAGCCTGATAATGCTCACAAAATGTACAGACAAGTAGGCATGAATTACGAAGATACAATCCTGATGCCTGTTGTTGAAGGTACAATAAAAGACGTTATAGGAAAATGGAACGCACAAGACCTTGTTGCAAATAGAGAAATAGCAACAAGAGAAATACTTCAAAAATTACAAAGTCATCTTGTTGATAATTATATCAATGTTACGGATTTTCAAATGACAGCCATTAATTATTCAGATGTATTTGAAAGAGCTATTGAAAGCAAAGTAACAGCACAACAAGAAGCTTTAAAAGCAAAAAATAAAACTGTTCAAATAGAAGAAGAAGCAAAACAAAAGCTTATTTCTGCTGAGGCTGAGGCAAAGTCAATGTCAATTAGAGCAAATGCTTTAACTAAAAACAAGGCTTTAGTTGAATATGAAGCTGTTCAAAAATGGGATGGCAAATTGCCGGAATACATGATGGGTAATTCAATTCCGTTTATTAATTTGACATCAGTTGCATCAAAAAGGTAAAATATTATTGATAACATATACATTTCTTCCGCAGTGCAAACTGCGGTTTTTTTTATTTCTTGCCTGATAGCTGCTATCAGGTTATAAAATAAGATTGGAAGTTAAATATTAAGGAGAAAGATTTATGGTGCTTGAAAAAGTAAATTTTCCAAATGATGTAAAAGAGCTTTCTTTAGACGAAATGAATACATTAGCTGAAGAAATGCGTCAAATTATAATGAAAAAAGTAAATACAACCGGCGGACACTTTGGCCCGAATCTCGGTATTGTTGAAGCAACAATTGCCTTGCACAATGTTTTTGATTCGCCCAAAGACAAAATTATTTTTGATGTATCACATCAATGTTATCCGCACAAAATTCTTACGGGAAGAAAAGAAGGCTTCACAACTCCCGAAAGTTACTGTAAGTACACAGGATACACTGCACCCGAAGAAAGCGAACATGATCACTACAAAGTAGGGCACACATCAACATCTGTCAGCTTAGCAACAGGTACTGCAAAAGCTAGAGATTTGAAGGGTGAAAAGGGTAACGTAATAGCCCTTATAGGTGACGGTTCATTAAGCGGCGGTGAAGCTTACGAGGGCTTTAACAATGCGGCTGTACTCGGTTCAAATATTATTATTGTTGTAAACGATAACGACATGTCTATTGCCGAAAATCAAGGCGGACTTTATGAAAACTTAAAGCTTTTAAGAGAAACCAACGGAGAAGCACCTTGTAATTTTTTCAAGTCACTGGGCTTTGATTATTACTATGTTGATGAAGGCAACAATGTTGAAAAGTTAATTCAAACTTTTAAAAAGGTAAAAGATATTAATCACCCCGTGGTTGTTCATATTCACACAATCAAAGGTTTGGGCGCTCCAAATTATGAGCAAAACAAAGAAGCTTATCACTGGATTTGCCCCGGTATTCTTGATAAAAAAGACAGCGATAAACAACCTGTTAAAACAGAAAATTATGACAACCTTACAACTGATTTTATTTTAGATAAAGCTAAAAATGATAAAACTGTTGTTGCCATTACGCCCGCAACTCCGGGGGCATACGGATTTACAAAAGATTTTAGAGAAAAACTGGGTAAACAATATGTGGATGTAGGGATTGCAGAAGAACATGCCGTTGCTTATGCTTCTGCATTAGCTAAACAAGGCGCAAAACCCTTTCTTGCTATTATGAGTTCTTTTGTGCAAAGGACTTATGACCAATTGTCACAGGATTTATGTCTTAACAATTCACCTATAACAATGCTTGTTTATTGGGGTTCAATTACTCCTGCGGATGCAACTCATCTTGGAACATTTGATATACCATTGATTGCAAATATTCCTAATATGGTTTATCTTGCACCGACCTGCAAAGAGGAATATCTTGCCATGCTGGAATGGTCATACAACCAAAATGACTATCCCGTTGCAATCAGAGTACCTTATGCAAACTTTGTTTCTACGGGAGTTAAAGACGATACGGATTATTCAAAACTGAACAAATACTCTTTAGACAAACAGGGTGAAAAAGTTGCAATAATAGGCTTGGGTAATTTTTATCACTTAGGCAGGAAAGTTGTTGATGAAATAAAAGACAAACTCGGCATTGATGCAACATTAATTAACCCGAAATTTATTACGGGTGTTGATACAGAGCTGTTAAATTCTTTAAAACAAAACCACAAGCTTGTTATTACTCTCGAAGACGGTGAAATTGACGGTGGATTTGGTGAAAAAATCACAAGATTTTACGGTGATAGTGAAGTTAAAGTCCTTAACTACGGTTCTAAAAAAGAATTTACCGACAGAGTACCGTTAGACGAGTTGTATAAACGGTACCGACTAACAAAAGAGCAAATTGTTGAAGATATTAAAAATATGTCTGAGGCAGCTTCGCTTGTAGAAGTGTAACGGAGTGCGAATGACGCAAAGTCTAGCATTTTGC
>CAMEWS010000071.1 GCA_945946765.1 uncultured Clostridia bacterium | reverse complement strand
TATACTGAAAAACAAATAGCGGAAATATTATCCGAATAAGAACAGAAAGGTTGACCAAAGTGTCAGCCTTTTCTTTTTCAGTTTGGTAAAAAAGGGTTCGGGATTTCTCCCGACACGTGGAGCGTGTTCATAATTTAGTAATATTTTTCTTTGAAAAAAATTTTTCAGATTTTTTTAAAAATCCGTAGGAAAATTTCAGCCGTCAAGGTCGCAGACCTTGCCCAATAAATGTAGCGGAGCGGAATGGTCTGTTTTGATAAGCCTTCAGGGATTGTCAAAACAGATATTGGGTAAACACTATCTGTTTTGACATGAAGATTTAAAAATTACAAAATCGGAAAAAGAAAAGCAAAAAAATCAGAAAAAAATATTTTCTGATTCTGAAAAAAATAATTGTGATGGTTTTGTGAAAACGAAAATTTTTTCTTATTCTCTAAGCTCTCTAATCTGAAAAAAATCTATTAGTTGAAAAATTTTTCTTTTTCCAAATAAAAAAATTTCTAAAGTGAGCAAAGCGATTTTAAAAAATTGCTTTTTGAGGTCTTAGGGGTGTCCCCTAACAAGCTGAATAATGTACGTCCGTGGGTGTACTTATTCTATGCTTGCCAAATGATGATTTTTGAAAAAAATCAGCGTGTGCTACAGCACACGCTATGCTTGCTATTTTAGTATTATATGCCTATACCCATAAATATATAATAGCTCTAACACTTCTTATAGCATAGGTCTTGTTTCTAAAATAGCAAGCAACGCTTGTGCGTACGCACAAGCCAATTTTCAAAGTTTTGAAAATTATTTGGGAAGTTTCCCAAGCCCTTAATTATTCAGCTGTGAGAAAAAGAAAAAGCCTTTGTCAAAAAAATTCTAACAAAGGCTTGCAATTTCTCTTGAATTGTGATATAATAAGCAATGGGTGTAATGCACCTACTGTCTAACTTCGGTTTGCAGACCTTAGAAAGACGCTGAAACAAAGTTACGCACATAACTTGAATCAACTGTAAGAATACATGACACCCAACCTTGAAATTATTGTATCATAATCTATGAATTATGTCAAGAGGTTTGTCAGTGAAAAATTTTGAATAATAAAAAATTGTTTTTATCAATTTTTTACATACAGTGAAATAAAAAGTTGCGGTTGCTTTCTTTCAGTTCCGCAACTTTTTTGTTGTTGGAACAAAAAATATTTTTCAAAGGATTGATTACTATGGACGACTTAAAAGAACAGCTTAAAACTTTTTTAATGGAGTATGTAAAAGAGATTACTCCTCAATCAAAAACAAATCAGAATCAGTTTGTATGCCCGTTCTGTAGCAGTGGGCTTGGAACTCATCAGACTGGAGCATTTACTGTTTATCCTGAGACAAATAGTTATCACTGTTTTGCTTGTGGTGTATCAGGAGATATTTTTAATCTTTATGGAGAACTTAATAAAATTAATGACTTCAAAACGATTCTTAATGAATTAGCAAACAAGTATAAGGTCTATGTTCCGTCTGATTATACCTCAAGAGAAAATAAAAACAAAGATTATACAAAATTCTTTGCTGTGGCAGAACAACATTTGCACGAAACGGATTATCTAACAAAACGAGGAATATCTTTTGACACGCAAAGGAAATTCCATTGCGGATATACTCCGAATTTTATGTATAAAGGCAATCAGACTACTCCGGCAATAATAATACCAACCTCAAACACGTCTTTTATGTGGAGAAGTACCATTGAAAATATCAAGCAAAAGAGAGGGACTGCCCATATTCTCAATACACAAGCCTTAAACAATGAATATTGTTTTGTTGTCGAAGGCGAAATTGACTGTATGAGCGTTGATGAATGTGGATTCTCCTGTATTGGCTTAGGCTCTACAAGTAATATCAGAAAAATCTTTAACTATGACACTTCAAAAACTGTACTTATTATCGCAATGGATAACGACAAGGCAGGTTGTAAAGCTACTACTGAACTTGAAAAGCTCTGCAAACAAAATAAATTGCCTTATATTAAAGCTCCACAAGACGTATGGGGCGATTGTAAGGACGCTAACGAACTACTTGTATCAGACCGACAAGCACTCATCAGACAGCTTAACACGCTCTCTGAATGTGCATTGAACTTCAATAAACTTGAATGGTTTAATCAGGTACAAGCAGAAATTCAAGAAAATTCAGATTGGAAAAGCAAACTTAATCGTAATTCCACTGATAATGCAATAAAAAACAATCTAAAAAATATATTCCTTATTCTCAACAATGATACACAGTATAAAGATAAAATTGAATTTAACGAACTTACACAAATGCGTACATTCTGCCGTACAGATTGGAATGATGTTATAGAAAGTCGTTTAAAGCTATATCTTGAACAGCAATACGATTTAATGACATCTATTGAAAGCATTAATCACATATGCAATATAATAGCTTCAGACCATTCATATCACCCAATAAAGGAATATCTGAACTCTGTACAATGGGACGGCATACACCGTATCAAAAGTGTATTCAGCGATTTCTTAGGTGCAACTGATAACATATATACGCAATCAGTTGCAGTCGTAACTTTTGTGGGAGCTGTTGCAAGAATATTTCAATCAGGAGTGAAATTTGATACTTGCACAGTATTTGTTGGCAAACAAGGTACAGGAAAATCAAAGTTTATAAGTAAAATTGCTGTCAATTCTGAATGGTTCACAGACGGAGTAACCTCATTTGACGGTAAAGATTTTTATGAAAGCATACAGGGTAAATGGATTATTGAACTCGGTGAAGGCACAGCGTTTCAGAAATCAATCAAGGAAAGAAGTAAACAGGCTATTGCAAGCCAACAGGACTTTTATCGTAAACCTTATGGAAGAAATCCTGAAATCAGGAAAAGACAATGTGTTTTCCTTGGAACTACCAACAATTATGACTTCTTAAAAGATGAAACTGGTGACAGAAGATATTACCCAATAG
Source organism: uncultured Clostridia bacterium (assembly GCA_945946765.1). Classification (GTDB taxonomy): domain Bacteria; phylum Cyanobacteriota; class Vampirovibrionia; order Gastranaerophilales; family Gastranaerophilaceae; genus Limenecus. The sequence goes on along the minus strand of CAMEWS010000071.1, from coordinate 857 downwards.
ATGTTAATATACCTAAAGCAACAAAAAATATAGACAAAGACCTTACAAGCGAATATATCGCTCAGCTTTGGGCGGAAGCTGTACACTTGTATAAGCACGGTCAGAGTATCTACATACAGGACAGCGGAGTATTAGCATTAGCAGAACAGGAACAACGTAAACACTTCGATGAAAGTCCTCTCCAATCAGATATATACAATTTTCTTGAAATCCCTATCACTACTCATTGGTACGATGCAAGCCTTGAGGCAAGAAGAAATCACATCAGAGCATACCAAAATGGAGAACAGACTGCAGGAGCATACAGACGTGACCGTATTTCAGTTAAAGAAATAGTTTGTGAATTATTCGGCTATGAACTCAATCAACCAATTGAAAGAAAAATGTCTTTAGAAATAGCAAGAACTCTTATGGCTTTAGGTTGGAGAAAAAATGGAAAAAAAGAACGATTAAATCTATATGGAACTCAATGGATTTATTCTTGCTAATAATTATAAAGTTAGTCTTTTAGGCTAACTTTATTTTTTAAAAAAATTTTTTTAAAATGTTCCATAAAATTTTATGGAACATTTTTGGAACAGACTTTGGAACAAGCAAAAACTACGTAATATTGGGAAAATATTATAAAATGTTCCATTGTTCCATAAAATAATACAAAAACATTTCCCACACAGAAATACGGTTAACCGCTTTCCTGCAAGACCTAAATATATAGAAAACTTTGGAACTTTGGAACAAGTTATTCTAAAAAATACGTAAAATAGGGAAAAAATCTTGTTCCAAAGTTTTTCGGTTTTTTGGAACATTTCCTTTTACCGGTTGTCCAAATGGCAGTTTTCAACAAAAAGTAAGACGGT
>CAMEWS010000070.1 GCA_945946765.1 uncultured Clostridia bacterium | reverse complement strand
CTTTTACATAACACATGTTATCAATATTCCGTCACTGATTTAACAGGTCTTTTAAAAGAAAAATCTTTCATATATACTGTACTTATGGCAAGAAATATTAAAAACGTAAGAAACTTTTGTATCATAGCTCACATTGACCATGGCAAATCCACATTGGCAGACCGTTTGTTGGAATACACAGGTACGGTTGCACAACGTGATATGCAAAATCAACTCTTGGACTCTATGGATATCGAAAGAGAACGAGGCATTACCATAAAACTTAATGCCGCACGCATGAAATACACGGCAAAAGACGGTCAGGAATACGAACTCAACCTTATTGATACCCCAGGTCACGTAGATTTTTCTTATGAGGTTTCACGTTCACTTGCCGCTTGCGAAGGTGCATTGCTTATTGTGGATTCAACACAGGGTGTCGAAGCGCAAACACTTGCCAATGCATACCTTGCAATTGAACAAGATTTGGAAATTATTCCGGTTATAAACAAAATTGACTTGCCGTCTGCGGATGTAAACAGAGTAAAAGACGAAATTGAAGAAATTCTAGGTATTGATGCGGAACACGCAATCCCTGCAAGTGCCAAAGCGGGTATAGGTATAGAAGATATTTTAGAAGCAATAGTAAAATTTGTTCCGCCGCCGGAAGACACCTCCGACAAACCTTTAAGAGCATTGGTTTTTGACAGTGCTTATGACCCTTATTTGGGTACCTTGTGCTTTTTTAAAATCGTTGACGGCAGTATAAAAGTCGGCGACAAGGTTCAGTTTATGGCATCCGGTAACAAATACGAAGTTGTGGAATTGGGTTATTTAAACCCCAACAGAGTTCCCGTAAACGAGCTTGTAACAGGTGATGTAGGGTATATGGCATGCTCTATTAAAGAGCTTACAAGGTTTGTAGGTGATACTGTAACACATGCCGAAACTCCTGCCGATGAGCCTTTACCGGGGTATAAAGAAGCTTTACCCGTAGTATTTTCGGGGCTTTATCCAGTAGACAATGATGATTATCAGGATTTAAAAGAATCGTTAGAAAAACTTAAACTCAATGATTCTTCCATAACTTTTGAACCCGAAACTTCATCAGCATTAGGTTTTGGCTTTAGATGCGGTTTTTTGGGAATGTTGCACATGGAAATTGCCCAAGAAAGGCTTGAACGTGAATACGACCTTTCGCTTGTTACCACTGCTCCTTCCGTAATTTATAAAGTCCATAAAACAGACGGCTCTGTTGTGGAAATTGACAACCCTGCAAACCTTCCTGACCCTCAATACAGAGAGTTTATCGAAGAACCTTATGTAAAAGTCAACATTATTGCGCCAAACGATTATACCGGTACATTAATGGATTTGTGTCAAAGTAAAAGGGGTATTTTTGTAAACATGCACTATATAGACAAAGTGCGTGTGGATTTGGAATACGAAATGCCTTTGAGTGAAGTTATTGTTGATTTTTACGACCAGTTAAAATCACGTACAAAAGGTTATGCAAGCATGGATTACGAGTTTAAAGAATATAAACGTTCAGACCTTGTAAAACTCGATGTAATGCTTGCCGGTGAGGTTGTTGACGCATTGAGCGCAATTGTTCACAAAGACAACGCTTTTTACGTCGGTCAAAAACTTACAGCTAAACTTAAAGATATTATTCCCCGTCAAATGTTTGAAGTGCCTATTCAAGCCGCTGTAGGCGGAAGAATCATTGCACGTACAAACATTAAAGCATTGAGAAAAAGCGTTCTTGATAAATGTTATGGCGGTGATATCTCCCGTAAACGTAAGTTACTTGAAAAACAGAAAAAGGGTAAAAAACGTATGAAAGCCGTAGGACGTGTAGAAGTTCCGCAAGAAGCGTTTATGGCTGTGTTGTCATTGAATGACGAGTAATTTATACGTAATTAAAATCCAATGTACCATGGTCGTCCGAACCTCCCGTTAAAATCAGATTATATTCGTTACCGATTTTTTGAACGGTGCTTGCTTTGTGGAATTTTATAATTCCCCTGTGCCTGCGGTACGGATAAAAAGCTTCAACACCGTCAAGACCGAGTGGAATGAGACTTTTTATAAATTTGTCAAGACTGATTGCCCAGTAGCATGCCGGATGAGCCAGCACGGCAACACCACCCGCCAAGTGTATGGCTTTTATAATATCTTTCGGGTGGCGGTGATTAAACAACCTTATTAAATCCGCCTCGGTTTCTTTTTTATTTTTTGCACAATATTTTAAAAGTTCAGGATTGTTAATATCTATCCCATAGCCAAGCATGTGCACAAGTACACCTTTGTACCAACAATCAAACTCAATTGCCGTAATGACTTTTGGAAATTCGGAATTTAAAATATCCGTTTGTTTGTATGCTTCAACAGTGTTATGGTCTGATATTGCAATCAGCGTAAATCCCTTGTCTTTTGCATCTTGCAATAGTTCTTGCGGTGTAAGTTTGCCGTCAGAAAATGTCGAGTGTATGTGAAGATTTACGCCCGCTTGATAATCTTTTTTAGTCAGAGACTTTAATAAATTTTTGATTGTGTTTTGCGTGTCCATGCTTTACATGTTAATATAAAAAGGAATTTTTATATAAAACAAAATAACGGGTACAATCGTGGCAAAAAAAGAATCTGCATTTGCAGGAATAATGAGAATATTTTTTAACGGTATAAAATTATATTTTTTGAATTTTGAAAAATTCTTTAAATATATGGCGTTTCCTGTTTTAGGTCAAATTGCAGGGGTTACGATGATATTTTTTGCCTCGTATGTGTTTACTTTGCATGTTTCGGACTTAACATCAAAAAGCCCGATATTTGATAACATACCGTTAGTATTTATGATGTTGCTGCTTTTGACATTGCCGGGGTTTTTTATTTTTTGCAAAGCATTTTGGGATTATTTAATTGCAATGGCTGCGCTAAACTCTATGGCAAGCAGCATTTTGGAAGGTTCAAAACTTGAAGATACAGGCATGCACGCAGAACTTATTAAAAGACGTGCGGGTTCTTATATTTGGTTTTTAATGTTGCTGTCTTTAATTTATCTTGTGTTGTCAATCCCCATTCTGTGGGGGCTTTTGGCTATTGCGTTTGTGTATCTTACATTGAGTTTTCAGGTGTTTGCACTCGAAGAAGACAAAAGTGCATTTGATGCGATTAAAACAAGTGTAAATTTAATTAAACACAATTTTGGCAGAACTTTATTTTTACTGTTTTTACTTTGGGTGGCTTCGTATTGGCTTGTACCGGGGCTGATTAGCTGGGGCTTTGAAACCGGTAATTTATGCGGGTTCTTTTCTTATCCTGTTGACAAGTACGTACAGCTTTTGCCGTTAAATGATTTTAACAATTTACTTTCGCAGGCTCATGTTCCTTATACATTAAAAAGTTATACCATTGCAAAATATGTAGTTTTAACAATTGTTGCCTTTGCTGTCACGGGATTTGCACTTCCGTTTAGGTGTTTGTGTTGTACGGAATTGTATAAAGAACTTGTAAAAAGAAATTATGCGGGTAAAATTGCTGCGGAAAAACTGGTACAACGTGCGCAATCAACAAGAAAAGCCAAGAAAAATATCGGGGATGAAGATTAATGTTTGTTTGCAAAAATTGTAAATCCGAAGATAAGTTTGAGTTGATGTTTGCTCCCGATTATAAAGGTGCAAAAAATTATAAACAGGAATACAACAAAAACAATGAAATTGTTATTACTGTGGATGGTTTTACGTTTGTGCCCGATTTGCAGTTTATGAACAGGCATGCGGTTTGCCGTTATTGCGGGCAGATTTATATGTGGGATTATAAATCCTGATGCGCATGTGTTGATAACATGTGTTATGTAAAAA
>CAMEWS010000069.1 GCA_945946765.1 uncultured Clostridia bacterium | reverse complement strand
CCTGCAAAACAAAGAAAGAAAATGAACATAAGAAAAAAGATTAACTATGCAAGTTGGTTAGATTCTGAATATGGCTATATTAATGTGATTTTCGGCACTTAGCGTTTCAGAATGACTGTGCATAGTTCTTTTGTTTTCGCATAACACATATTATCAACATTTGATGACATTAAACCTTCTTTATTATAAAATTTGAATAAGAATACAGAAAAAAGAGGACATACAAGATGAAAATTTCATTGGAATGGCTCAACGAATATGTTGATTTGTCAAACGTAACTCCTGAGCAAATTGCTCACGAGCTTACAATGAGTGGGTTAGAAGTAGAAGAAATCGAAAAAACAGGCCCAAAATTTACAAATATAAGAACAGCGCAAATCAAACTCATTGACCAACACCCCAATGCAGACAAACTTCACCTTGTAACGCTTGATATAGGCGGAGAAGAAAAAACCGTTGTATGCGGTGCGCAAAACATACAAGAAGGTCAAATTATCCCTTATGCTTCAGTAGGTTCAAAAGTTTTAGACAGAAAAACAGGCGAACAATTTGAACTTGCTCCCGCAAAAATCAGAGGTGTAGAATCTCAAGGCATGCTTTGTTCTCAAGACGAACTTGGACTTGAAGGTTTACAAGAAGAAGACGGAATCTTAATTTTAAACAGATTGTACGACAATATTGAACTGGGCAAGCCTGTTGAAAAGCTTTTAGACATAAAAGAAGATATTGTACTTGATGTTGCACCTACGGCAAACAGAGGCGATGAAATGTCCGTAATCGGTATCGCAAGAGAATTATGCGCTATTTTCAACAAAAAATTACAATTTTCACCGTTACAAAGCACTCAAGACACTTCAACAGACAAATTTGAAGTTGAAATAAAAGACCCTGAGGGCTGTAAATATTATAGCGTAGGGCTTTTAAAAGATGTTGAAATAAAACCTTCTCCCGATTGGATGCAAAGACGTTTGTCCGCTTGTGGCATGCGCCCAATCAACAACGTAGTCGATATTACCAACTACGTATTGCTTGAATATGGTTGTCCTTTACACGCTTTTGACTTTGACAAACTCAACGGCTACCTTTGTGTAAGAAGGGCAGTTGAAGGAGAAACAATTGTAACCCTTGACGAAGTTGAACGTAAAACAAACAGCGACACTGTGCTGATTTCTACAAAAGAAAAAGCTGTTTGTGTAGGCGGTGTATTCGGTTCAGCAAACAGTGAAGTTGATAATAACACCAAAAATATCGCACTTGAGGCCGCATACTTTACCCCCTCACAAAACAGACGTTCTGCAAGAAGTATTGGTTACAGAAGTGAAGCAAGTGCAAGATTTGAACGTGGTATTGATATAGAAATGGTAAAACCTGCACTGCTAAGGGCTATGCAATTAATGGTTGAGCTTGCAGGTGCAAAAGTTGACGGTATTGTTGAAACAGGTGACAACAAATTACCCGAAATTGATATAACTTTAAGATTTGCACAAATCAAACGCATTTTAGGTTCGGAAATACCAGCAGAAAAATGCATTGAAATAGCAGAAAATCTGGGATTTGAGCTTTTGGGCAAAAACGAAATTGCCGCAAAATTCAAAGTACCTTCCTTCAGACAAGTTGATGTGTACAGAGAAATTGACCTTATAGAAGAGATTTCCCGTATATACGGTTATGATAAGATTGCTCCGACTTTACCTAAGAACACTCAATCTCCCGAAATCAGAGAAGAAGATAAATTGTTGAAAAAAATTCACAATATGTTTTTGGGCAAAGGATTTTTGGAAGCTGTAACATCATCTCTTGTCGGAGAACCTATTTACAACGAATTTTGCGTAAAATTCAATGATGAAAAAGCAGTTAAAGTGTGCAATCCGCAAAGTGAAGACCATACAATGCTGCGCCAATCAATGATTCCAAGCATAATGAACGTTGCAAAAACAAACATTGCAAACGGACAAAAAAACCTGTGGATTTATGAACTCGGAAGAACTTACTTTATCGAAAGACCTGCCGATGAAAAAGATACGGGTGTTGTGGAAAACAGAATGTTAGCCGGAGTCATGACAGGTGATATCGACAATGACAAGTGGATAAAAAAACAGCCTATTGATTTTTACAGCATAAAAGGTGTTATCCAAAACCTTTTAGAGTTAATGGGATTGGAAAATCGTGTACAATTCAGACCTTGCAATGACAAAGACTTTTTACACCCGGGGAAATGTGCAAAACTGGTTATGCTCGGCAAACAGCCTATGGAAGTCGGCTTCTTCGGTGAAATCCACCCTGTTTTAAAAGACAAAGAAAAATTCTTACAAAATATTTATGTATTTGAGATAAATCTGGAAGAATTGTTAAAAGCAACTCACATTTCAACGGTACGATATAAAAAACTTTCCGTATTTCCGGAAGTTCAACGTGACCTTGCTTTTATAGTTCCTGAGACCGTTTCTCATGAAGAAATTGCGAAAATCATCAAAAAATCAGTAAAAAGCAATTTGTTCAACGGTGAAGAATTATTCGATGTATATCAAGGTGAACACATACAAGAAGGTTTCAAAAGTATGGCATTTAGAATAAAAATGCAGGACAAAGATGCTACACTTACTGACGAAGCTGTTGAAGAGCAAATGAATTCAATCAGAAATAATCTCAAAAAATCAGTTTCAGAATTAAGCTTTAGAGAGTAAAAAATGCAAAATAAAGAACAATTAGTAAAAGACTTAACGGCAAAGGACGAAAAAAAAGCTTTTGATGCTGCTTGCAGCATAATTGACAATGCCGATATTGAGGCGTTTCAAATACTGTCGGCAAAAAGCGAGTTTTTGTTTGATTTTGTCAAAAACAATGTCAGTAAACGTTTAAGCAAAGCAGTGAACGAAAATAATTATAAAAATTTATTTTCTTTTTTGAAAATATACTGTCCTGATTTTGAGGAAGTTATTGTTTCTTCCTTAGCAAAATATGCAAACGAAGAACTGACTGACGAAATGTTTGAACTTTTGGAAAGCGGAACAGATGAACAGAAAGCTTATGCGGCAAAATATTTTTCTTACATCCCTGACACAATTGCTGCGGATATATTGACGGATTATGCTTTTTCCGACAACGAGGCAATAGCTTTTAATGCGGCAAAAGCACTCGGAGCAATGAATATTGATACCGCATATAAAAAAGCACTTGAGCTTTTGAAAGATTCTGATGACTTTACGGTGCTAAAAGCCGTAAAATTCCTTGTTGCATACGAAGATAAAAATGCGGTGAATAATATTTTAAAAGCAATGGAAAAATCCTCCATGAGCGAAAATATTGCGGGGGAAATCCCTTATCTTGAAAGCCTTATGGAGCTTTTAAACCAAAATGAGGACAAGAGATATGTTCTTTTGTGTATCGACAATATTTTGTCAGGTTTGGGCGAAATACTGCCTCTTTCACAAATATTCTGTTTTGAAATGTTTGAAGTTTTAGAGTTCTTAATTTCTTACAACGCTAAAAACAAAAATCCTCAGGCTTCGGTGATTTTGTTAAAAGCACTTTCAAAATTTGAAATGCTTGCTCAAAATGACGAATACACCTTTGATGAAGATAAAAACACAAAACAGGAAATAAACGACATTTACAACCTATTGAAAAAACAACAGGAATATTTTTGGAATGCACAAAAAAATCTTGTTAAACATGAACTGGATACGAGCATAAAACCTTTTGCCCGCATAAACAGTGCATTAAGGATAATAGCAGAATACAAACTCCATCAGGCACAACAAGAAGTTGAAAATTTGCTTGAATCGTCGGATGAAATTTTGATTTGTGAAACAATAAGTACCTTGAAACAACTCAACAACCTTGAAGGTGTGGACAAAAACGCTATACTTTCAAAAATCCAAGATGAAAACAAAAAAGCTATAATACAAAGCTTGTTTTTATAATTTGGGATTATTTATATTTATAAAAGTATTTTGTCGGCTTGGTAAAGCCGACCTACTACTGTACATGCCAATCAATTGTATAACCTTGTAACAAAATAATACATAAATAGGCAATTTTTATGTATCATAGGTGTTATTGAAAGAGTGTGTAATATAAAGGAAGTTTAGTTTTGGAAATTAATGGTATAAATTTTCCACAAATAAATAAAGTCGATAAGCAAGAAACTAAAAATGATAACCCCGCTGGAAACATTGGCTATGATGTCCAAACAAGACCTGATTTTGA
>CAMEWS010000068.1 GCA_945946765.1 uncultured Clostridia bacterium | reverse complement strand
AGCGCCACCTTGCCAAGGTGGAGGTAGCGAGTTCGAGCCTCGTCATCCGCTCCATTTTTTTATAAGTGAATATGGCGTCATAGCCAAGTGGTAAGGCATGGGTCTGCAAAACCCTGATTCCCCGGTTCAAATCCGGGTGACGCCTCCAAAAAATTAAGGACTTCGTAAGAAGTCCTTAATTTTTTGTGTTTGTGTCCGCAAGGACACAACATCGTTTATCTGCTTTAGCAGATAACTTCATTTGAGCGTAGCTCAACTTCATTCCGCTTGCGGACACAAAACGATGTTACACCTTCTGTGTAAACGATGTTGCCTTCGGCAAACAGTGTTGTGCTTCGCACAAACGATGTGGCTTCGCCAATGGTGTTGCACTTCGTGCAAATTTATGGTACAATATATTCAAGGCGGTGATAAAATGAAGAAGAGATTTTTTCAACCAGTTTGGAAATTTGAAGAAATAGAAAACCAGCTTGCTTTTTTGGAAGAAAATGGTTGGAGATTGAACAAAATCAGAGGTTTTCGTTGTTTTGAATTCGTTAAATCAACTCCCAAAACTGTTCAGTATTTTTTTACATATTCTCTCACCAGAGAAAAACTTAATATGAATTTAATTGAAAATGCGTTGGTTCAACAATTTAATGCCAATCAAATAAAAGGAACTTTTTTCGAGGGGTTGGGAGGAACTAGCGTATTCAGGATTACTAAACAAGTTGAACTCACAGAACAATCAAACGACAGAGATATCATTTTACAACATTATCTTTTTAAGAAAGTTGTTCTGGGAATAATTCTTTTATTGCTTTTGTTTGTACCGTTAACTATTGGAGTAGTAATTAATCCCGAAAAACTTTTCAAAGATATGAATGCTTTTTATTTGGTGTTTTTTATTTGTTATTTTTTGTTCACCGTTATTTATTTAATTTATAATTTAGTTGGATTCATATATCAAAACAAAAAGCTTAAAAATAAATAATTATATCAGGAGCTTATGCTTTTTAACCGTTTCTATCTTGAGTGTCGGTTCTGAATAATTTGACAAAAACAAGTTGTAAGCACAAAAAACAAAGCATTTCTCCGGAAGTGCTTTGTTTTTTGTGTTTGTGTCCGCAAGGACACAACATCGTTTTTCTGCTTTAGCAGATAACTTCATTTGAGCGTAGCTCAACTTCATTCCGCTTGCGGACACAAAACGATGTTACACCTATGGTGTAAACGATGTAATGCTTCGCATTAACGATATTACGGCTAATGCCGTAAACGATGTGGCTTCGCCAACGGTGTTGCACTTCGTGCAAATTTATGGTACAATTTATTTCATAAATGAGGTGACAGCAATGAAAGAGGATAAGCTTTCGGATTTATCTATGCAATTATCCGTTGATGTTTTGAGACTAACAAAAGAACTAAAAGCAAAGCACGAAACTGTTATTTCAAATCAAATTGGCAGAAGTGCAACAAGTGTTTGTGCCAACATTGCAGAAAGTAAATACGGACACAGCCGTGCAGATTTTATTGCTAAACTTGAAATTGCATTAAAAGAAGCCAATGAAACAGGAAAATGGTTAGAAATGCTTTTGAAATCCGACTACATTGATGACGCAACATATAAATCTATTAATAAAACCTGTTCAACTATCAGAGTTTTACTGATTGCTTCTATAAAAACTGCTAAAAGTAAATTGAATAAATAACGGGGAATGATTATGGGACTATTCAATATATTCAAGAAAAAGAAAGTTGTATTAACGGAAGAACAGCTTAAATGGAATAAGATTTGGGATTTGTGGGCAGAGGGAAAAGCAGAATCACCCTATGCAGAACTGATGACTTACCAAAGTGAAATTAACAATGGTGGGCATGGACAGTATTTTTCAAATATTGAGAACAACGGGGACTTAAACGCAGATATGACAATATTGACAACTGTTTTGTCTGAGAAACTTGTTGATAATTTGCATAAGGCATATAAAGCACACCTGATTTTAGAAGAAAATGAGGATGATGAAAAAGCAGAAGAGATAATAGAAGCTTGTGATAACGTATTCTATGAGAATGAAGAGGAAATCAACAGCAAATTAGAAGCGTATGCTGATAAAATCCAATTATAACTGCGGTTCTAAAATGAGACGTACCTCCAAAAAATTCCAAGTCTTCGGACTTGGAATTTTTTTATCCAAGCCGACAGGCTTGGTATATCATCACGCGTCAGCGTGTATCTCATCACACCTTTAGGTGTGTATTTTTGTCGGCTTGATGATATGCAATGCTCCGCATTGATTTTGATGAAACCTTATAGTATAATTGTTAAAAAAGGATGTAATTGTATGCCTAAAAACTATTTACTTGTTTATTCAGAGCAGTTAGCAACCGATATTGAATTGCTTTGTCAAAATATGAAAGCACCATCAAACACTATATTTCAGATTCGCAAAAGTTCAAGCAGTGTTTATGCAAATATCCCGTGAAGCAAATTACGGTCAGAGCTGGGCGGATATGCTTTCTAAATTCGAAATTGCACTAAAAGAATGTAGTGAAACTGAGGGTTGGCTGCAACTTTTATTTAACACAAATGTTATTGATGAAGATGCATACAAAAAATATAGAAACCTTTGTGGTTGTATAAGAAGAATGTTGATTGCAAGTTGAAAAACGTTAAAAGAAAAAGCATAATATTAATAAGAATTTGTAGTGACATAATAGTTTAAAGGGAGCTCAATTGTATGCCTATAATCCTGGATCATCGATTAAGAGAACATATTCCGCACAACGCAATAGAATTTCCAATCACATATTTTCACGATGAGCTTATTTCTATGCCCGATTGGGCAGGACCTTTGCATTGGCATCCTGATTTTGAAATTGCAACGGCTGAATTCGGAGTTTTAGATTACAAAGTTGGTGAACAACACATCATATTGGAAGCAGGTGACAGTATATTTATCAACGGAAATATGCTGCACGGAATAAAACAGTTATCAGGTGATATTCCGGACCCGATGCCGAATATTGTGTTTTCAGGTACTTTAATAGCTCCCGAAACAAGTGCTATTTATCAAAAACACATACTGCCCATTGTTCAATGTGATTCATTGCCTTTTGTTGTGTTTCGACATAGTGACCCTTCTCACAGTGAGATAAACTGCTTGATTAAAGAAATTTACAAGCAAATGAATGAGAATAATACGTGTTATGAATTGGCTGTTCAGCGTAACATCAACTGTATATTCGAATTTATATCCTGCAATTTAAATAAACTTCCCAAAACTGAAGCAACACGCATACAAATTAACAATCAAATTCGCCTTCAAAAGATGCTGACATATATTTATGAAAACTATGCCGAGTCGGTGACGCTTGAAGATATTGCTAAAGCCGCAGACATCAGCCGAAGCGAGGCTGGACGATGTTTTCGTACATATATGGGGTGTTCTCCTGTTGAGGCTCTAATTCAATATAGACTTCAAATGGCGCATCGTTTATTGAGCGAAAAAACGCAGACACTTCAGCAGATCAGTTACGCATGTGGTTTCAATTCGACAAATTATTTCAGCCGTCAGTTCAAGAAAAGGTATGGGTATGCGCCTAGTCAGAGTGATGCTATGGGTAAATAGTGCTTAAAACTGGCTGTTTTATGTCTTTGTTTTGAGAAGTTCTGATGTTATAATATGTTTAAATATTATAACGGAAGGACGAATATTATGGATTTCAAATGGTTAAACGAAGGCGCTATCACTCAAACAAAGGATAGAATCGAAATCATAGCACCGCCTCAGACAGACTTTTTCTGCGGCAGTATTGATGAATGCGAAGAAGGTATACTCCCCGAGTCACTTTGTAATGCTCCTTATTACTATACGGAGATAGAAGGAGATTTTGTGCTCAAGGTCAAAGTCTCTCACGAATTTAAGGACACATACGATTCAGCTTCTGTGATGGTTATGAAAGATTTGACTTGCTGGGCAAAATGTTGTTTTGAGCTAACGGATTTTGGCACACACGCCGCTGTAAGCGTGGTGACAAAGGGGGACTCAGATGATGCTAACGGTTGCAATTTGGAAGGTAACACTGCCTGGCTTCAGGTTTGCAGAGTCGGTAACAACTTTGCTTTTCACTACTCTGTGGATGGCGTAAACTTTTATATGATGAGATACTTCCATCTTCCTGCAGAACCTACTATAAAGGTTGGTCTTTTAGCACAGGCTCCTGTAGGCAAAGGTGGAATCAGAATCTATGAAAATCTCAGCATTGAGAAAAGAACTGTAAAGAATATACGTGCAGGCAAATAATCTGTAAATGAATTGTGCTATGAATAAAAAAACGAATTATAAAAAATAGTAGAATTTTTCTCTCTGCCGCAAGATGATTTTAGGTCGGTTG
>CAMEWS010000067.1 GCA_945946765.1 uncultured Clostridia bacterium | reverse complement strand
CTTGTTTTTTGCACAGGTTCAACAAGTAGTAGGAGTCAGTTGACAATATGAAATTATAGTAATTGGTGGGATACAATTTCTGTACTCAAAATTATTACTCCAACTATCCAAAGGAGTCAAAGCAAGTGTCTTTTCACATACACAAAATGTGATTTTAATAACCTTCCTCTGCTACGCAAACAGACACAATGAGCCTCATATCTTACTAAAAAGAAGACCCCGCAATTTCTTGCGAGGTCTCTTTTTAGCTTATGTTGTCGGTATTAAAATGCCACCCTACTTTACTAATTCAGTAGGTCGGCTTTACCAAGCCGACATCTTACTTGCAAGAGCAAGTTTCTTTAGCTTTAGCTTCTTCAATCACTGCTTGAGCTGCAGCAAGTCTTGCTTGCGGAACTCTGAACGGTGAGCAAGAAACATAGTTCAAGCCGATTCTGTGGCAGAACTTAACTGATTCAGGGTCACCACCGTGTTCACCGCAAATACCACGTTTGAGGTCAGGTCTTACAGGTAATGCTTTGTCTAAAGCAAGTTTCATTAACTGACCGACACCTTCTTGGTCAAGGGTTGCAAACGGGTTAGAAGGAAGGATTTTGTTGTCAACATATCTGTTGAGGAATTTACCTTCTGCGTCATCTCTTGAGTAACCGAATGTCATTTGTGTAAGGTCGTTTGTACCGAATGAGAAGAATTCTGCGTATTCGGCAATTTTATCAGCAGTTAAAGCAGCACGTGGAATTTCAATCATAGTACCGATTTTGTATTCTACTGTGATACCTTTTTCTTCCATAACTTCTTTAGCAACACGTTCTACAACGTTTCTTGCTTCTTTAAGTTCGTTTACGTGACCTACTAACGGAATCATAACTTCCGGTTTAACGTTAAGACCTTCTTTTTTCAAGTCACAAGCTGCAGAGAAGATAGCTTTTGCTTGCATTTCGTTGATTTCAGGCCATGTCAAACCAAGACGGCATCCTCTAAGACCCATCATCGGGTTCAATTCTGACATAGATTCAACGAGGTGAAGCATTTCTTCGTCTTTAGCTACATCTTCGTTAAGAGCTTTCTTTCTTGCAACTGTTGCAATCAATTCTTCTTTAGAAGGTAAGAATTCGTGAAGCGGTGGGTCTAAAAGACGGATAGTCATCGGTTTTTCACCCATTGCTTTGAACATATCATAGAAGTCTTGATATTGCATTGGTAACAAGTGAGATAATGCTTCTTTTCTTTGTTCAAGATTTTCAGCAATAATCATTTTTTGTACCCAAGGTAATCTTTCGGGAGCCATGAACATGTGTTCAGTTCTGCAAAGACCAACGCCTTCTGCACCAAGTTCAAGAGCTTTTGCAACGTCTTGAGGAGTATCAGCGTTAGCACGTACACCAAGACGTTTTACTTCATTTACCCATTGGAACAATTTGTTGAAGTTGTCATCCATTTTTGGAGGAACGAGATGTACTGCTCCGCCAAATACTTCACCTGTACCACCGTCAAGAGAGATAACATCGTCTTTGTGGTAAACTTTACCGCTTCCGTCAGTAAGAGTTTCGTTTTTAAGGTCGATTTTCAAATCTTCACAACCTGCAACGCATGGTTTACCCATACCTTTTGCAACTACTGCTGCGTGAGAAGTCATACCGCCTCTGAGTGTTAATACACCTTGAGAAGCAATCATACCGTGGATGTCATCAGGGCAAGTTTCCAAACGTACGAGGATAACTTTTTCACCGGCTTTACCACGTTCAGCAGCTTCTTCAGTATCGAATACAACTTTACCAACAGCTGCACCGGGAGAAGCAGCAAGACCTTGAGCGATTTTGTGTGCTTCTTTTTTAGCAGCAGGGTCAAAGTCAGGAAGTAATACTTGATACAATTGGTTTGCATCTACGAGTTCAATTGCTCTTTCTTTAGAAATAATGCCTTCTTCAGCCATTTCAACAGCAATTCTTACGGAAGCTTTTGCTGTTCTTTTACCGTTTCTTGTTTGAAGAATGTATAATTTACCTCTTTCGATGGTAAATTCCATATCTTGAACATCTCTGTAGCCTTCTTCTAATTTTTTAGCAATATCAACGTATTGTTTGTATTGTTCAGGCATTTCTTTTTCAAGGTCAGCGATAGGATGAGGTGTTCTGATACCTGCAACAACGTCTTCACCTTGAGCATTTGTAAGATATTCGCCATAGAATTTGTTTTCACCTGTAGATGGGTTTCTTGTGAAAGAAACACCTGTAGCACAGTCGTCACCCATGTTACCGAATACCATTGTTTGAACGTTTACGGCAGTACCGTAGTTGTGGTCAATTTTGTAGTGGTTTCTGTAAGCTACGGCACGAGGAATATTCCAAGAACGGAATACTGCTTCGATAGCTTCTTCCAATTGTACAAACGGATCTTGAGGGAATTCTTTACCTGTTTCAGCTTTAATCAAAGCTTTGTAAGGTTCGATTAAAGATTTCCAATCTTCTGCAGAAAGTTCTACATCAAGTTTGTAGCCTTTTTCTGCTTTAATTTTGTCGATGTATTCTTCAAATTTCATTCTTTCGATGTCCCAAGCTACTGAGCCGAACATTGTTAAAAATCTTCTATATGAATCGTAGCAGAATCTCGGGTTGTTGGTAAGTTTAATCATACCTTCAACTGTTTGGTCGTTCATACCGAGGTTAAGAATAGTTTCCATCATACCGGGCATAGAAAGTCTTGCACCAGAACGAACAGAAACCAAAAGCGGATTTTCGCTATCGCCGAATTTTTTTCCTGCTTTTTCTTCAACTTTTTTCAAAGCTGCTTTAACTTCGTCCATAACGCCTTCAGGCATTTTGTTGCCGTGATTGATGTAATCCATACAAGTTTCTGTAGTGATTGTCAATCCGGGAGGAACAGGAAGCCCTAAATTAGTCATTTCAGCAAGGTTTGCACCTTTACCGCCGAGGAGATTACGCATATTTGCGTTACCTTCTTCGAATAACCATACTCGTTTTTCTGTCATTGTTTCTCTCCTTTTAAATAAACTGAGTATATACGTGTTTTATTAAAACGCTTGACCATTAGTATTTCCGTCTTTTGTCAGGTTAAAGGCATGACGGTTATACTTGCTTAAACACTAGCACAAAAGAGGTATTTTGTAAAAAGATTTATTTTCTGTTTTTAGGAACAAATCTCTTGCACACCTGTAAAATCGCATGATAATATTTATATAAAAGCAAAAGGGCATTTTTATGAAGAAAATCTTAGTTAATTTAATCATAATGACACTCGGGGCATTAATTGCATCTTTTGCGTTGGAAGGTTTTTTAATTCCAAACAAAATTATTGACGGCGGCATCATGGGTATTGCCATTATGACCTCTTACAAAACCTCTTTTGCACTTGGCTGGTGTATTTTCCTTTTGAATTTGCCGTTTATTTTTCTTGCATTACAAAAAATGGGCAAATTGTTTGTCTTTTACACTTTTTATGCAGTTGCAATACTTTCCGTAGGTGTTTCTATAATGCCGCAATTACTCAACCACAAACACGTATCAGACCCTTTTCTTGCTTGTATTTTCGGTGGTTTAATTTTGGGTGCGGGAGTCGGACTTGTTTTGAGAAGCAATTCTTCATTAGACGGAACAGAAATTCTTGCAATCAGATTGTCCAAAAAACTCGGATTCTCTGTTGGTGAAATCATAATGTTTTTCAACCTGTTTATTTTTACGGCAGCAGGGTTTGTATACGATAATTGGCAAAGTTCTATGTACTCTATGATTACATACTTTATTGCATACAGAGTTATTGATATTGTTATTGAAGGTTTAAACGAATCTAAATCCGTAAGAATTGTTACTGACAAGCACGATGATATCGGCAATGCCATAATGAAAAACTTTGATATCAGCGTTACTTATTTAAAAGCACGAGGCGGATATTCCGGCGCAGAAAAGAAAATTATTTTTTGCGTAATAAACAGGCTTGAGATAGCGAAACTTAAACAGCTTGTAAAATCTGTTGATGAAGCTGCTTTTATCACAATTGAAAACGTACACGAGGTTGACGGCGGCAGAGTAAAAAAACACGGACATTTGTAGAGTTAGTATAATTATACTTCTTCTTTTCTTTTTTCCTGCAAAGAACCAAAATTATCAATTTCCGTAATAATTTTTATAATTGCGTGTATAGCAACAAGCAATCTTGGCGACACTTTTGTTGTTTTTGAAAAATCAACCTTCAATTCTTCTGCAGTTTCTTTTGTTTCTGATTTTCGAGTGACATAAACAGGCTTTTCGTTAACATTTATACCGTTTTCATTTTGCAAAGCCTTATTAAATCTGTCTTTAGGGAACTCCTCACTGCAATTTACATCTATGTTACAACCGTTATTTTCCAAATACAAAAGAATTTTTACAATACCATAATTTTTGGTTGTAAACATAAGAGTTATTGAATCTTCACCTTCGCCTTTTTTACCTTCTTCTTCAGAATCTGCGCCAAAGTTTAAGTTGCTGTTTTCGTTTATAGGAAGCCATGGCAAATAAATCATCATAAGATTTTTTAAAACCTGAGCTTGTGAAGCGTCATTTACAGGGATACAAGCATTAATAAGTGTTGTCATTTCTTTTAACTGATGAGTATCATAAATTCCTGATTGATTCATTGTAGCAATCATTTTAGCAATTTTATCCAAAGCTGTTTTGCCGTTAGTTTGCAACAAAATAATGATTTTTGAAATATCCAAATCCTTTGACATTAAAATGGATAACTCTTTTGGTGTAACGGTTTTTCCTTGTGTAACAACTTGTTCTAAAAGCTGAGTAAGACTTTCAGGAAAATTAAACATGTTTTTCATAAGCCATGTGCGTTCAACATTAGAAAGCTCTTTTAACATCATTTGCGTATTTAAAATATCTTGCTGCCTCACAAAATTTTGAGAAATGTTTTGTGCTGTTTGCTGAACCGCTTTCATTACTTCGTTTTGAGCTCGTTGAAAATTTTCGTTTGCAGTTTTGGTCGGTTGCTGTTGCACAGGTTTTCCGGTACTGTAATCAAAAACGTTTTTGATAAATTGTCCTAAATTAATTTCGCTCATAGTTTAAGTATAATAATTGTTTTGAAATATGTAAAATTTTTGATAATTTCATATTGTCAACTGACTCCTACTACTTCTTGAACCTGTGCAAAAAACAAG
>CAMEWS010000066.1 GCA_945946765.1 uncultured Clostridia bacterium | reverse complement strand
CTCAAATCATCAACATGGTGCAAAAGGTACATCATTGGGTCAAGGTCTTTTGTGTTCAAATCTACAATTGCGCCCCATTCACTTCTTCCGTGATGTGCTGCAATCATTTTTGCCACTGTTTTAAATCCGTTTGCCATACAATTTGAAAAGCCCCATTGAGAGTGTGTTAGCCATTCTTTTGGGAAGTTTTCGTCATATTCGATTAGTCCTGATTCTGTGTCGATTTTATATTCAAAGATTTTGCCGAAATCGTGTAATATGCATGCCGCATAAAGATGTGATTTATTAATGGTTTTATAAAGATTATTTGCAAGACACTTTGCAATCTCAAGGCATTCAAAAGTGTGTTCAACAAGTCCGCCAAGATAGTTGTGGTGCATAAGTTTTGCAGCGGGCGAAATTTTAAACTGTTCTTCGTATTCAAACAACAGACCTGTTACAAAAGTCCTTAATTTTTCTTCTTCAATTTCATTTGCGTATTCTACTATAGAACTGAAAAGTTTTTCACGTTCTTGCTCATCCAACCCTGTTTTTGCTTCTTTGACAAGCTCCAGATTGGAAACCAGACAGTTGTTGTATTTTTCGTTGTATGAACCTCCGAGAATTTTTACAAGATTCCCTGTGCGGAATATTTTGCTATCAATTCTGTTTAGGGTTTCTTCCCAAAGGATACAGTTTAGAAGTGTCTCATCGCTGAGATTTTTCAATTGAAGTTTGCCCATTTTGGTTCCGGCTTTTGTATCCCCTATGGAAAATATAACAACTTCATAAGTTTGCGTTAAATCTAACATAAATGTCCTTTCAGTATTTCATATAGTCAACAGACTTTGAGGTTTTTTGAATTGGTGTTGTATAGCCCTAAAAAATCAGGTACTAACAACGAATGTTAGGGTTTACTTTCGTTTATTTAAAGTGAAACCGCCTTAGATATTTTACTTAATTCTAACATTAATCAAGATTAATTGTGAATTAAATGTTAAAAAATACTCGTAAAAATGTACACTGCACACGATTTATATTAAAATCTATATAAGTAAAAAATAATCATTATACCAAACGGGGGCGTATTAAGTTGATTAAAAAAGCAATGGTAATGGCGGCGGGAGTGGGTTCAAGACTAGACCCTCTTACTCAAAGTGTGCCTAAGCCTTTGGTTCCCGTTGTTAATGTTCCCGTAATGGATATACTTCTTCAAAAATTAAAAAATTACGGAATTAATCAAGTCATTGCAAATACTCATTATCTTGCGGACGATATTCAAAAACGATATTCTCAAAATTCTCCTGTAGATATAGAGTTTCACAGTATTTATGAAGAAAACCTTTCAGGTACTGCCGGCGGTGTGAAAAAGTGTCAGTGCTTTTTTGAAGATTCGGAAAATTTTCTTGTATTGAGTGCAGATGGTTTGCACGATGCACCTTTGGATAAAATTATACAATCACATATAAAGAGCGGTTGTATTGCTACAATGGTAATCGCTTCCGTTGTTCGTGAAGAAGTTTATAAATATGGTGTGGTTGTGCCTTCTTTGGATAATAAAGTATTGGAATTTCAGGAAAAACCTGCTGTGGAAGAGGCAAAAAGCAATTATATAAATACAGGCATTTATGTATTTAACAATAAAATCTTTGATTTTATACCTGAAAATACAATATTTGATTTTGCAAAAAATGTCTTTCCTGACCTTATGAAAGCAGGAGAAGATATTAATGTATATAAAACAAACTGTTATTGGTCGGATATAGGTACGCTTAATCAATATGTTCAATCAAATTGGGATGCATTGCAAGGTAGAGTAAAAACCTATAACAACGAATTGCAGCATAAGTCTGATGCTTTTTATACAATTGGTAGTAATTGTAACATAGACAGCAGCGTTAAATTTAAAGGTAATGTAATTGTGGGTGACAATTGTACTTTGGGCAAAGGTGTGACACTAGAAAACGTTATTTTATGGAATAATACAACCGTAAAAGAAAACGTTTATCTTAAAAATGTAGTGTCTTCAAGCAATATTTGTATTTTTAATTCTTTGCAGGGCAAAGATAGTTTTAGAATAGTTACCAATGCTGAAAAAGAGTCTGTTTTAACAGTATAAAAATAGGGATATAAATATGATTATAATAATGGAGCCAAAGGCGACCGTTGAACAAATAAATGCTGTAAAAAGATACATGGAAAACAAAGGATTCAAAATTGTTTTGAATCATGGTGACGTAATGACCGTTCTTGCGGCAATCGGTGATAAAAGATTGATTGAACCGCAATCCGTTGCATCTTTTGACGGGGTAAGAGAAGTTAAGCTTATTCAAGAACCCTATAAGCTTGCCTCTCGTGAGTCTAAGGAAGAAGATACCGTAATTGAATTTAAAAATGGGGTTAAAATAGGTGGCTTGGAAAGACCTGTTATGATGGTTGGACCTTGTTCGGTTGAAAAAGATTTTGAATCTTTAATGGAAATAGCAGTTGCGGCTAAAGAAATGGGCTGTGAGTTTTTAAGAGGCGGTGCTTTTAAACCCAGAACTTCGCCTTATGATTTTCAAGGGTTGGGAGAAAAAGGACTTCAATATCTTAAAGAGGCTGCCGAAAAAACAGGCATGTTGGTTGTGTCGGAAGTTATGGATACTGTTGATGTAGACATGTTTTGCGATTATGTTGACCTTATTCAAATCGGGGCAAGGAACATGCAAAACTTTAAGCTTTTAAAGGCTGTGGGGAAATGTGGAAAACCTGTTTTGTTAAAACGTGGACCTTCTGCAACAATAAGAGAGTTTTTGCTTGCCGCAGAACATATTATGGCAAATGACAATGACAAGGTTATTTTATGCGAACGAGGGGTTAAAGGCTTTGACTCTACTTTTACAAGGAATACGCTTGATATTGCGGCAATACCTATTATTAAAAAATATTCTCATTTGCCAGTAATAGCCGACCCGAGCCACGGTACAGGAAGAAGATATCTTGTGGAGCCAATGAGCAAGGCTGCATTAATAGCAGGCGCTAACGGTTTGATGATAGAAATTCATAACGACCCCGACAATGCATCTTCCGACGGTGCACAAAGTTTGAATCTTACTCAGTTTAGAGAAACTCAAAGACATTTGAACAAGCTTATCGGCCGTTTGGATTATGACAATAAAATTTTGATGGCAGGTAAATAATGAAAAAATATGTTGACGCAAAAGAAAACAAAGTGTTCAAAAAGCCTGACAACTTAAAAAATATTTTGAAAGATAGTTTTTTAAGAGCGTTGGCTTATGAACAAGCTATTAAAGAAAACAAAAAAGCCGGTTAGTTAATAATCGGCTTTTTGTTTATTATATATTCAAATTTTTTATTTTTTCATTTGTTCTTGGAAAATATTTCTGATGATTTCGTTGTTGGCAGCAACAGTTGCTTGGGCATTTGTGATTGTTTGTTCGTTAGCTTTTACCATTGCATTTAATGCATCAACCATTGATGTAAATTGGGCATTATCATAAGAAATAACTAAGAACGGATTTGAAGAATTAACTTTGGTAGTTGCAGATGTTGTTTGGTTTGTTGTGTTATTAGAATCAACAAAAGTTTGTGGGTCTGCATTGTTAAAATTGTTTGTGTCATTTGCTTCTATTTGAGCTGTTATTTTTGCAATGTCTTTATCAATTTTGGCAATTTCTCTGTCAACTTTTGTTATTTCTTTATTTATATCAGCTTCTTCTGAATTTAATACATTTAATTGCTCTGCTAAAGGAGAATTTTGTAATGCAAGTTCTTGGTTTGATGAAAGAGCAGAAGAAATATTTGCTTGATAGTCTGTAATTAAGTTGGCTGCTGCTACCATTTGATTAGAAATGTTTTGGGCAGAAGTAGTCAGAATTCTTATTTGGTTGTTCATTGCATTTATTTCTGCAAAATCAGCAGTTGTTGCACCAAGATTTGATAATCCTGCTTTGTTCGAAACGTATTGTGAAACTTCTTCTTCAGTGATTTCACCGGATTCAACTTTTGCATAAGCTTCTTCTGTTGCTTTTCTGATTTTTTCAGTAGCTTCTTGAACGTCTTGTTCTGATTTAGCAAGAATTTGAGCAATTCTTTCGTTAATTTTTTCGTTTAATGCTTCAGCTTCTTTGCATTTTTCATCATATTGTAGTTGAAGTTCTTCAATTTTTTGTTGTTGAGCTTCAATTTTTTGTTGGTTGGCAATAATTACATTGTTATTTGCTTTAATAGCGTTTTCATTTGCTTTAATTTGTGCTTCAATGGCAGCTTTTCTTTTTGTAATAGCTGCTTTGTTTTGAAGTAATATATTTTTTTCTTCGAGTTTTGCTTGTTTTTCAGCTTCTAATTCTTGTAATTTTGCTTGAAGTTCATCATTTTTTTTATTATTTTCAACAGTTTCATCGTCATTGATTTCTCCATCCCAAAGGCATTTTGATTCATCAGGGACGGAAACGGATGATACGTTGTTTGTGCCTTTTTGAGGATTTGTGCCGTTGATACGAGAAACATTAAAGCCCATATTGTATACCTTTGTTAATTACACACATTTATATAAAAACATTTCCTTATATACAATTTCAATAAAACGTATATCTGTTACAATTGTTTACAATTTAGTAAAAGGTTAATGTTTGCGTGGTTTTTTGCATTGTAATTGTTAATTTGTTTCAAAATTGCAAGGACATGGCGACCCTGCACTGCGGCTGCGCCTTGTAAGGACAGGGTTACTCAAAATTTTTGAGATTTTTCGGTCGTTTACTCCTTCTGAATGACAAAAATTTTGGTTCCCTTTATCAAATAAATTTGGGGTGACAAACAGGAAACAGGTCGGGTTTTAACCCGACAACTTAAGCATGCATAGTTAACCTTTTTCTTATGTTCATTTCTTTTCTTTTGAGTTGCGTGGCAAAAGAAAAGAAACGAACCAAAGAAAAGAAAACTGACGCTATTAAAAAGCACAGTAAATATTTTCAAAACAAATTTTGCATCCATTACATTACATTTCAGGCTGTCAAAATTTATTTTAAAAATAAACTGTGCTTAATCATAATCATAACGGCAAAGCCGTACTACGCCTTCGGCGTAAAATGTCATTGCTAAGCAAAAAGTCTGATATGACGCTATAAGCCTTGTACCTAAAGCAATCTAAAGCCAAGTTGCCTACCTTTCCAAAATTTCATATTGTCAACTGACTCCGACTACTGTCTTGGATTTGCTTTACGCTC
>CAMEWS010000065.1 GCA_945946765.1 uncultured Clostridia bacterium | reverse complement strand
TCTTTGCGGACAAAGTTAAAGTGTTATTCTGTTAAATACCCGACAGGCTATAAAATTTTTTGACCGTTTCAAATATGCTTTCTTATTATAAAGCCTAAAGAAACGGGGAGATAATGAAAAAAATAATTTTACTGATTATTCTTCATTTTTTCATAATTTTGCCCGTCTTTGCGGAGGAAGAAGACAGCTTAATCTGGGATTATCATTCCGACAAGTTTTTAGAATCATTAAAAAACGGAGCGGATTTTTATGACGAGAGAATACAACAGGATTTGGACAAACAAATTAAAAACGGGCTTGATATAAACTTGCTGCCGGTTGATTTGGAATCTTGTATAAAAATTGCATTACAAAATAACTATGATATCAAAATAGCCGGAACACAAAAAGAAGAAGCAAAGTGGATATACAGAAATTCAACGACACAGCTTTTGCCTGATTTTTATTACCGATATCAAATTCAAGCACTTAACGGGGAATTTCTTGTTGGTGATATTCTCCCGAGAATAATCCATACAAATCCGATTTATAGCGGAATTACAGTAAATTATCCTCTTATTGGCAACGGAAGTCCGCTGTTTGATATTGCTAGCGACAGAAACTTATACAAAGCCAAAAAACACAATTACAAATATACTCAAAGCGAATTGTTGTTGAATACAACTCTTTATTATTATGATTTGTTGGAAGCAAAGCTAAATATAGAAGTGCTCATTTCAAATTTGCGTGACAGAAATGAGCAATTAAGGTTGATGCAGGCACGATATCATATAGGCATTGGCTCAAAATACGATATTTTAAGAGCGGAAGCTCAATATGCCGATGCAAAGCAGGAGCTTATTACAGCTCTAAATTCACTTCGTTTAAAGCAAGCTCGACTTGCAAATATTATGGGGATAGAAGTTACACTGACATTGTACCCGTTTGAATATGGAGTTCAACCCAGAGAGCTTGTTGCTAAAAAAAATGACATCGATTCTCTGTATAATATTGCTTTACGGGCACGAGAAGATATCCTTGCAAAACGTGCTCAAATCCGTTCATTAACAATTTTAAAAAACAAAAATTACACGGACTTTGCGCCGAATGTTGCTTTGAGTTATGAATTTGCCAAAGTTGGGACTACGTCATCTAATTCATTGAGACCGAATCACACTTGGAGTTTAAATGTGGAAATTCCGTTAGGCAAACGGTTGGGGCTTGGAACAATAACAAAGAAAAATGTTGACCTTGCAAAACTTAAAACAGCAAAATACGAGCTTACAAATCTTGAACGACAAATCAAAGAAGATATTGTAAGTTCGTATTACAGTTCAAGAACGGCACTGGAAAAAATTGATGCAAATAAAAAACAAGTTGCTGCCGCAGATGAGGGCCTAAAATTTTCGTTAATCGGTTTTGATGTGGGCGAAAATACATTTATTGATGTTTTGACTTCTCAAACGGAAAAAACCAGAGCCAGACAACAATTAATCGGCTCCGTTATAGAGTACAATAAAGCACAAGCACAAATGCTTTTTGATACGGGGACTATTACACCAAATACACTTTTGCAAAATTATCACGGAATAAAACATTTACACGACTCAAGAGATAAGCAGGATTCCCCGCCTACGGATAAAAGTTTTGAAAATTATTCGCACCAAAATAAAATGCAGCCTAAAAAAAAGAAATAATAAGCGCAAAGTAATTGTACACTTATTATTTCCTTTTAATTTAATTATGAGATTCTTCGTTGCGCTCAGAATGATAATAATTTAAAAACTATTCAACTACACTCAGGCTTATTCTTCTGTCATCAGGATTAAACTTGATGATAGTTGTCAAAATTTTGTCGCCTGTATTTAATATGCAATTGTTTTTGTTTTGATATTCAACAACCTCGTTGTTTGGTAAAAGAGCTTCGACTCCCGGAAATACTTCTACAAACGCACCAAAGTGTTTAATTCTTGTGATAACACCTTCAACTTTGTCGTTTTCTTTGATTTTGTTTTTAGCTTCAACCCAAGGGTCTGCTTCCATATTTTTAAGGCTAAGGCTGACACGTTGTTTGTCGTGGTCTATGCCGATAATTTCAACTTTAATTTTGTCTTTAATTTTTAAAATATCGCCAGGATGGTCAACCCAACGCCAAGACATTTGTGAAAGCGGTAACAATCCATCCATACCGCCAATATCTATAAATGCACCAAAATCAGTAATTCTTACAACTTCACCTTCTACTATCTGACCGACTTCAAGGTTTGTAAACATACTTTCTTTGGTTTCTTCAAGAGCATCGGAATAAACTTTTTTGTTGGACAGAATAAAGTTGTTTTGAGCAGGGTCAAGTGAAAGAATTTTCAATTCAATTGTTTCACCCACAATATTTTCTGTATCTTTGGCTCTAAGGTGGCTGGACGGAACAAAACCTCTTACGCCTTTAACTTCAACAAGTACACCGCCTTTTACAACGGAAACAACAGTACCTTCAACAGTAACATCTTCGTCTTTAAGAGCTTCAATTTCTTTCCAAGCATAAGCCATTGCAACTTTTTTATGAGAAAGTATAAATTTTCCGTCTTCGTCTTCTTCTCTTATAATCAAGAACTCATATACTTCGCCTTTTTTAAGGGTTTGTTCTACCGTTTTTGACATATCAATTCTTGCTTCTCTTTCGGGAACGCTTGCAGAGGTTTTTGCGCCAATATCAACAATAACGCCTTCGGAATCATATCCGCAAACTTGCCCTTTTACCAAATCCCCTTTTTGGAATTTGTACTCATACTGAGCCATTAATGACTCAAATTCTTCATCTGTAAACGCTTTAGTGACCATTATTTTTCTCCAGTTGCAGTATATCCTCGTATTTACTATTCTTATAATAGTAAATTTTACTTGACTTTGTCAAATATTTTATATACTTAAACCCCTCTGCATAAAGCTTAACACCTAAAATTTATACAAATGTTGTTTGGAAGTTATTTTTGTTTTAGCTATAATTTTGGCAGGTAAAGAATTACAAAGGTGAAGTATGTTAAAACAATACATTATTGATATTACAACTCAAGCTGTAAAAGAGGCTGCAAAAAACTCAAAACTCGGACAAATGACAGCGGAAACAGAATTTATATTGAATTCTGAAACTCCCAAGAACGAAGAATTTGGCGATTTTGCGGTTAACGTATCTTCATTGGCTCGTTTTGCCAAAATGGCACCACCAGCAATTGCGCAAACAGTAGCTTCTTTTATCAAAGCAGAAGACTGCGAAATCACTACGGTAGCAGGGTTTATCAATTTTAAACTCGGGCAAACATACTTAAACACAATTGTTAAAGATATCATTAATCTTAAAGAGGAATACGGTTCAAACAACTATGGCGACGGTCAAAAAGTTCTTTTGGAATATGTGTCGGCTAACCCTACAGGCCCGTTCCATATAGGTCATGGTCGTTGGGCAGCAATGGGTAGTGCATTGGCAAATCTTCTAAAATTTGCAGGATACGAAGTATCTCAAGAGTTTTATGTAAACGATGCAGGAAACCAAATTAAGAATCTCGGACGATCTTTGCATATTAGAGTTTTACAAGAACTTGGCAATGATATTGATTTTCCTGTCGATGAAGTTGAAAGAAAATCATATTACCCCGGAGAATACTTGATTCCGTTAGCAAAAGAGTTTGTAAAGGAAAATGAAGAATTTGCAAACTCCTTGACCAAAGAGCTTTCACAAGAGCAACTAGACAAACTTTCTACTTTTGCAAAGCTTAGAATGTTGGATTTACAAAAGGATTTACTTAAAAAATTCAACACTCATTTTGACACCTTCTATTTTGAAACAGATCTTCACAAAACAGGTAAAGTGGAAGCCTGTGTCAACAAGTTAAAAGAGCTTGGTATGTTATACGAAAAAGACGGTGCAATTTGGTTTAAGTCGTCAAAATTCGGTGATGACCAAGACAGAGTTTTGAGAAAAACTGACGGCTCAAATACTTATCTGACAGCGGATATCGCTTATCACCACGACAAAATCAAACGAGGTTTTGACAAACTTATAAACATTTGGGGTGCAGACCACCACGGCTACGTACCGAGAATGAAAGCTTCAATAGAAGCATTGGGTGACAATCCCGACAAACTGGAAGTGCTTTTGGGTCAACTTGTAAACATTGTTCTTAACGGTGAAGCCGTACGCATGGGAAAACGCAAAAACATGGTCACGTTAGAAGACCTGATTGATGAAGTCGGAGTTGATGCAACACGTTATTGGATGATTATAAGAAGCATTGACACAACTCTCGATTTTGATATAGAGCTTGCAAAATCAAAATCCGATGAAAACCCAGTATTTTACGTTCAATATGCTCACGCAAGAGCTTGTTCCATATTTAGAAATGCGGTTACGGAAAGACTGAATGTGGAAACAAAAGAAAAAATCGCTCCGTTGTTTAGCGAAGAAGAATTAAACAATGCAATTTTGAACGCAAATTTGGATATTTTATGGTCTGATGATGACACAAAATCAGTTGCTTCCGCAAAAAAATTAATCTTAAAACTTGAAGAATTCAAGTCTGTAATTTTATCCGCTGCAAAAGCAAGAGCACCTTATATGATTTGTAAATATTTGCAAGAATTGTCAGGCTGTTTCCACCAGTTTTATACGTTCTCAAGGGTGTTAACAGAGGATAAAACACTTTCTGCAGCAAGGTTAGCGCTGGTTAAGTCGGTTTCAAGAGTGATAAAAACCGCACTTGATTTGCTTGCTGTTGAAGCCCCTGAAAGAATGTAATATTAGAATAGCAGACGTAATTTTTTTATATTTAGTAAATTATTCTAAAACCCTCGAATAAGCCTTTGAGTGACTTTTTTTCTTCGGTTCTGCTTGCAGGGGTAATATCAGAATAGTTTTTGTCAGATTGAATTTGAGTTTTATGCTTGTTTTCAATTTGTCTTATTGCACTGTTTGTATAGTAGTTTTGCTCGAGTCCGTTCAATGGCTGTGCAGCTTGAGTTGAATAAATGCGATGATTTATTTGAGTCGGTATATTCATTGCTTGCTCAGCGAGTGCAGGCATATTCAGTAAAATTGTTGATAATATGATTAATGTTAATTTTCCCATTTTTAAACCTTGATGATTAATTGAAACGTACTAAATATTACAGATTTTCTTTTTTCTGTTTTTTAGGTTTGGGTTTACGTGAAGCTACTATTCTTCCAATGTCAGGTGCGCAAGTTATGTCAAAGTGGAATCTACCCATTTTTTGGTCAACATCGTACCTGTTTTTTAACCCGAAGCCCCAGTACATACGGGCGGCAAGGTCTTGTTTTATGTTGATTCTTAATCCTAAACCCCAACTCATCAGAAAATCACCGCTATCAACAGATTCATTTCCGTACTTGTATGGGAACACCATGCCGTTATCCATAAATACAGCACCTTTAATCATTTCTCTCGGGTATATGTAACCTAATCTGTCAGAACCTATTGCTTTAGGTAAAAAAGGTAAAGGAGTTATGATTTCTGCGCTTGCAAGATATCCGCTTTTGCCAAGTAATAGTCCTTCAGAGTATCCTCTTACGGTTGAAAGACCACCAATTTGGAATTGCTCCATCCAAGGCAATCTGTCTTGCGGTGAGTATTGTCCTGCAACCCTGAATTGTCCGACTATGCCGTGACCAAAATCGTGCAGTCTTGTGATGTTTCCTTCGTATTTAAAGAAATCTTCATCTCCGCCCAACGCTTCCATACCGACTGAAGCAAAGTGACCTGTGTACCAGATACCTTTTTCTGTATCTTTTTTTGCATTAAACCCTTGCGTTAAAGAGAAGGTGCCTAATGTTGGAAGTTTGTACCCTGAAATATCTGTTGTAGAACGTTTAATATTTGCGGATGTGTACGA
>CAMEWS010000064.1 GCA_945946765.1 uncultured Clostridia bacterium | reverse complement strand
TGTTTTTTGCACAGGTTCAACAAGTAGTCGGAGTCAGTTGACAATATGAAATTTTTTCAATAACCCAAAAGGATGTTCTTTAACGGACATCCTTTTGGGTTATATATAAAACCGAATGTATTATTTTATTTTATAATGTCTTGGTTTTATGGATGAAACATCGTCAGGTTGAATATATCTGTCAGGGAATTTATAATACGAAGCATTAACAAAAATTTCGCTTTGTAATCTTTTCCATAGTATTTTTGAAAGTAATTTTAATGTTGATAGTACGTTTGTCTTTTTGGTTTGTTTAAGTTCTTGATAAGCAGCATTAAAATTTTTATGGTTCAATCTTGCTTTAGCTTCATAGTGCAGGCTTTCCCAATAATCGTTATCTATAACATATAGTGCTTTTTTGGCTTTATTTAAAAAAGTGTTTTTTACTCCAAAGTTTGTTTTACAATTAGAATTTAATAATTTTTGTGTTTTCATATTTTCCTTTTTGTATCTGTATTTTCTCTTTTAATAATTATATAATACACGTAAAAATAAAAATTGCTCAAATTTTTAAACATTGTAAAAGTTCGCAAAAGTTGTTTTTTGCAGATGCTTTGAAAGTTTATGGTGCAAAAAATTGCACCCTACAGACTTATTGTAAAATAACAGTCAGTTTGAGAAAAAAGAACAGAGAGATTGATTATATTAAAAAAGTAGGTTGGGTGAAACCCAACAATAACTTTTGTATTATGATTTTATTGTGAATTACAGACGTTTATTTATACCAAATAGTATTATTTTTATAACAGTTGTCACATTTGAAAGACAAGAAATTTTGATACAAAATATTGATTTGTTAAGAAATGCAATAAAACAGACAAAACAAAAATATAAATTTGATATAGTGGCAATTTGTGTATTAAAAAATCATATTCATATGTTATTCAAGACAGAAAATATAAAAGAATATCCCGATATTATAAAAAATATAAAACGAAATTTTTCAGTCAATTTTGATATTTCACAAATTCCGGAATATTATGAGTCAGATAGTAGAAAAAGCAAAGCCGAAAAAAGTATTTGGCAGCGTAGATATTTTGAACATACAATAATTAATAAAGAAGATTTGAATAAACATATTGATTATATACATTACAATCCGATGAAGCATTATAATATTGCACCTAAAGATTGGCAATATTCATCATTTAATAAATTTGTTAAAGATGGATATTATGAAAATGATTGGTGCAATTTTGAAGATAAGTATGATATAAATAAATTAGATTACGAATGATAATAATTAAGTTATTGTTGGGTTTCACCCAACCTACAAACTCTACGATAATTCATGTTCTTATTTTATAACAAATTTTGTTGTTGGGGTAGAAACCCCAACCTACAAGCTAATATAGCATTCATGACCAATTTTTTAATAATATAATAATTGAAATTAAGTCTATTATTATGCAAACAATTGAAGCAATGATCAGTATAATTAATAAATTATGATTTTCTGATAATTGGAATTCAAATGCTTTTTTTTGTACAGCCAAAGCAATTGTTATTGGAATAACAAGAAATAGCAATATAGGTATCTCAATAACAATATAGATTGCTTCTAAAATAAGAGCCCCATTACCCAAGTTTTGACAATAATTTATTACACATGTATTGATTAATAATAATATTGTTGTTGAAATTATAAAAAACCAATATGCCCAATAATCAAGAATTTTTAGCATACAAAGCCTCCTAATCTTTATCTAATTTAGATAACACGCTATCGCAAGCATATTTTTCAAATTGAGCGACAAACTTAATCTGCTTTCCCAAATGCCCAACGAAGTGCATAACCACCTACTAATCCTAATAATGTTACAATTATACCATTTTTTATTGCGTGAGTCAGCAAGGGTGCAATTTTTTGCACCGCAATATAATGCACAACGAGGAAAGACAATAAAATTCTCATTTCATTTGACACTTTTTCTCAAACTATAAGTCAAGTCACATTCGCTTTGTGGTTCTCATCCCACCTAACAAAAAAAGACCCTCGCGGTATAAGTGACGTCTAGTGTCAAAAAGCCGGCAAATGCTCTCGCTTTGACCGGCTTTTTTCACTTTTGCAAGGCTCACTCACAACAAAAAACGGGGCACAAGCCCCGTAATTTTTGTTGTTTCGTTAAGTTCGGAGAAGGCGGGATTGTCTTGCTCGCTCGCGTGTAACGGCAATTCCGTGTTTTGTTTTCAGTGATTTCATCACTTCAAACAAAAGCACTCCAGCCTCAGCTCGCTCGCGCTCGAACCTGTTACAAAGCTTCGCTTTGTGGTTCTCATCCCACCTAACAAAAAAAGACCCTCGCGGGTCTAAAAGTTCGGAGAAGGTGGGATTCGAACCCACGATGCAGATTACTCCACATAACACCTTAGCAGGGTGCCGCCTTCAGCCTACTCGGCCACTTCTCCATCTGAAATTTTCAACAGAAACATATTATCAAAAAAAACTTATTTTTACAA
Organism: uncultured Clostridia bacterium; assembly: GCA_945946765.1. Lineage (GTDB taxonomy): Bacteria > Cyanobacteriota > Vampirovibrionia > Gastranaerophilales > Gastranaerophilaceae > Limenecus. Next base: position 3,991 of record CAMEWS010000064.1, on the reverse strand, counting down.
GCCAAACCACCCCGAATATATCAAGCTTTCAAACTAAACAACAAAATTACCCCACTTTCCAATATGAATATTTATCTCTTATTGTATGTTATATTAGTAGAAAATCGTAAATCGGAGATAAATACATGAAAAATTGGATTATTGCGTTGGCTGTTATTGTTATTCCTATGATGACCTACTATTTTCTTGATAAAACTCACAGTGCTAATACGGCTTTTGAAGCAAATGCCCAAAATGCCTATTCAAAACCTGTTGTGATAAAATTTGCTTCGCCCATGTGTCTTGATTGCAAAAAATTGGAATCCGTGATGAATGAGGTTATGCCTAAATATGAAGGCAAAGTTATTTATCAAAAAGTAAATGCGCAAAACAATGACTCTAACACCTCTGCTTTAATAAAAAAATATAGCGTTACGCTTGTACCCACAGTCGTTTTTCTTAAAAAAGACGGACTTGTATACAAACAAACCGAAGGCTATATGACTAAAAAAGAACTTGAAAACCACATTAATGCGTTATTAAAACAGTAATAGGGCGATTATGGATAATTTAATATTATTTTTTCAATCAAATGTAAAAGGCGAATTCTCTTTTTTAATACTCGGTTTGTGCTTTTTAGGCGGGATTGTTGCTTCTTTATCCCCTTGCGGAATCGGTATGCTGCCTGTTGTGGTCAGCTATATCGGAGCTTCTCCCGAACAAAAAACGTCTAAAACGGCGCTGCAAATTTTATTCTTTATTGTGGGGCTGTCGTTAAGTTTAACTGTAATTGGTGTTGCTGCAGCCTTAACGGGTCACGTCTTTGGCGGTGAAAACAGAGCATATTTTATCCTGTTTTTGTCTGCTTTAATCTTTATCTTTGGTTTGAATTTACTTGGACTGCTTGATATAAATTTCCCAGTATTGGTCAAGAAATTTCCGCAAAGTAGCAGCACAAATGCAGTTATTTATCCTTTGATTTTGGGTATGGTCTTTGCTTTTGCCACCACACCCTGCTCCACTCCTATTCTTGCAGGAATTATGGCTGCGGCATCTTTAACCGAAAATATTGCCTATTCCGCTATAATGCTGTTTTTGTTCTCTCTTGGGCAAGGTACGATTATCCTTGTTGCAGGCTTGTTTACCTCCGCTTTAAAAAATATTTCTGCTTTTGCAAGGTATGCTGATGTTTTAACCAAACTTAGCGGTATCATTCTGATACTATTTTCGATATTCTTGTATTACAAAGTATTTAGTCAGTTTATTTAAAATTACTGTTTAATATTCATAAGAACCCAAAAGCTTGCAATAGTCAGCTTTTTCCTTGGCTTGTTAAGTTTTGTAACAGATATATACTTTTTATGACTCAAATATGGCAATTTTCTCGAAAGAAAATTGTTTATATAAGTACGAGAGATATAAAGAGAGAAAAAACCAAGACGGTTAAACTTACTACCACAAACACGATTAACACATTTTAGAGAGAATCAAAAAAGACTTAACAAACACACATACTTACTTCATTTACTTCACACTTCACACACTTCACACTTAGACGAGGAATGTAAAAGAAATTTTCATTCCAACGGCTCAGTCATTATGACAGAGCCGTTTTCTTTATATTTCATATTGTCAACTGACTCCGACTACTTGTTGAACCTGTGCAAAAAACAAGTTCATTCTTATTAACAAGTTCGGCACAGGCAACAAGTGCATGGGGTCACCCCTCTCAAAAATGATACTTAATCATTTTTTCGGCAGAGTGCAAAATGCTAGACTTGGCGTCATTCGCACTCCGTTACACTTCTACAAGCGAAGCCGCCTCAGACAGTTTTATATGTTAAAGGCGAAGTATATGATTTTACGATTTACGTACTCTTTCAAACCAGCCTTGAATTACTTTTAGCGGTGCTCTTGTTAAGCCTAAAGCGTTAGCTTCAACGTCTTTGCTTATAACGGAGCCTGCGCCGATTGAAGCGTTTTCCCCTATGTTTACGGGTGCAACCAATACGGAATTAGAGCCTGTTGAGGCATTATCACCGACAACGGTTTTGTGTTTTTCTTTTGTAATATGGTTGTAATTTGCAGTGATTGTGCCTGCACCGATGTTTACATGCTCACCAAGACTGCTGTCGCCTATGTAGCTGAGGTGGCAAACATTAGTGTGTGCTTTGATTTTTGATTTTTTAATTTCCACAAAGTTACCTATTTTTACACCTTCGCCCAGTTCCACATCACCTCTTAGTCTTGCAAAAGGTCCTATTTTACAGTTTGAGGCAATTTTATTTTTGCCTTCTATGTATGTACAAGGGTAGATTATTGTATCGGGAGCAATTTCCGTTTCCGGTGAAATAAAAGTTGTGTCCGGGTCAATTATGGTTACACCTTCATCCAACAGTTTGTCTAAAACTCTGTTTTTAAGTATTTTAGAAGCTTGCGCAAGGTGTTTTTTAGAGTTGATGCCGAAAGATTCTTCATTATTTTCCATTATATAAGCTTGAGCTTTTAAGCCTTGTTGAATAGTCCATTTTACAATATCTGTAAGGTAGTATTCGTTTTGTGCGTTATTGGAATCGAGGTTTAAAAAAGCTTCGTGAACTTTTTGCCAATCCAAAAGGTACACACCCGTATTTACTTCGGTAATTTTTTTCTGTTCGGGTGTTGCATCTTTTTCTTCAACAATTGCGTTAAGGTTGCCGTTATTATCACGTATGATTCTGCCGTAATTTGTAGGGTCTTCAAAAATAGCAGACATTACGGTAAGGGCAGAGTTGTTTTCTCTGTGTGTTTTTATAAATTTGTTCAGAGTTTCTGAGGTAATTAAAGGGGTATCGCCACAGAGGATAATAACTTCTCCGTCAAAGCCCTTTAAATCTTCATAAGCCTGATAAGCTGCATGTCCCGTACCAAGTTGAGGCGATTGAAGTCTGCATTTTGCGTTGTCAAAGTTTGTTTTTACATAATTTTCAACTTCTTCGGCACAGTGACCTACGATAATAAAGTTTTCTTGAGCAAGCCCTGTGTTGTTTACCGCATCAATAACATAGCCCAATAATTCTTTGTTAAAAATTTTGTGCAAAACTTTCGGGGTTTGCGATTTCATTCTTGTACCTTTTCCTGCCGCAAGGATAATTGATTTTATCGGTTTTGTCATTATAAATCCCTCTATTTATGTTTTATTTTATTTTATATCAAAATTTTGTTTATAACTCAAAAAGATTACCCTAAAACGGAAAATACAATAATCTTAAAAATTCTTTTTCGATTACATATATTATAGTATGCAGCAATGTGAAAAAGAGATAATAAAATTATTGGGAAGTTATCTTAAAACGTTAAGAGAAAACAAGAAAAAATCTCTTAACATGTTTGCGTACGAAAACGACATGACAACGGCAACAGTAAGCCGTGTCGAAAACGGTCTTGTTGACTTAAAATTTACAACATTAATAAAATATGCCCGTGCATTGGAAATGCCGTTAGAAGATATTCTTATGCAGTTGGATATTGATTATACAAATGAAGATTAAAGAAAATTAGTTTTAAATCCTGTCTTTATTCAAAAAACTCCAAAGTGACTGATATGCCCTTTTAAAACTAAATTTCCCATTAATTTATTCCTCCTAAATTATTATTAACTTGTTTAACCATTGCGGTTGTGTTTACGTTCTTATCACTCGAAGTGCCAATTACCGTATTGCTTAACGCCCCTTTTCTAATTGCATTTTTAATAATTTCAATATCGTAATATTTAAAAATGTCATGGTTAATCTTTTTTTTACGTTCATTTCTTTTCTTTTGGGTGGCGTGGCAAAAGAAAAGAAACGAACCAAAGAAAAGAAAACTGACGCATATTAAAAAGCACAGTAAATATTTTCAAAACAAATTTTGCATCCATTCCATTACATTTCAGGCTGTCAAAATTTATTTTAAAAATAAACTGTGCTTAATTAAAGTTACAACGGCAGAGCCGTACTACGCCTACGGCGTGCAAGGAAACCTTGCATTTAAA
>CAMEWS010000063.1 GCA_945946765.1 uncultured Clostridia bacterium | reverse complement strand
AAAGATTAAAGCTGCAATAGAAGATTTAAAAGAATATTCCAAAGATTTACCTAAGAGTTAAACAAAAATGATTGTGTTAAATTGTAGTTTATCGTCAAATAATATAAAAAATAATTATAAAAGCAATATGGCGGTTTATGGTAACAATGTCATCGCTAAGTCTTTTTATAATGTTTCATTTGGTTCTGATAGTTTTACGCAAACAACAACTTCTTCTAACAATGCCTTTTTTGAATCTGTTTTGGGGTATCAAAAAGCTAAAGAAGAACTTTATAATACATACTTAAACCGTATTTTTAACCAAAATTCAACAATAAATCACCGTGTTCCTGCATCTATTGTATTGGCTTTCTCTGATAAAGGGGTTTTGGCAGAATTTAAACAAGGAATTTATGATTCCGCAAAAAAATTAGGACTTCAGTGCAACGATTTTTCTCCAATAATGGCGACAGATAGTTGGAAAAAAGCATTGCGTATGCAACTTGAAAAAAATAAAGAACATTATAAAAAAACAGGCAAACGTTCAATAATATTTATAGACAATTCTGAAAACATTTTGGGTATGAATATACAAGATGCAAATGACCGTAGGAATTTTTCGTATGATAATGCGGAATTGCAAATTTTAAAATCAAATAAAAATACTGACAGAGTAAATACCTTTAAGTCTTTGTTGGATGTTTGTCAGGGGTTGCCTAATTCTAAACAATCGGGTTATGCAACAACTTTTATATTTACGTCAACCAAACCATATCTTATTCATCCTGATTTTCGTACGGGGAAAATGGAAAAATTTTATATTCCTACTATGGAAAAAGAGGAGTATTCTGTTTGGTTGAATATGCAGTTTGAAAACGCAAAACAAGAAGTATTAGATTTAATTTTGAATAGCGAAGAATTGAATGACGATGAGAGAGCTGTTAAATGCAAAAAATTGAATACTGCAGAATTACCCGTTAATTCTCCACTTACCAGTCTGGCTTCTGCATTTTTGATGCCGAACACTTTTATGGGGGCTTATTCTGTTGATACTATAAAATCTGTGTTAAAAAAAGCTTGTGCTAAAAAATCGGAACTTCCTTATTCCATACCTTTTTCTATGGTTTTTGCCGATATAATAAGCAAAACCCCTCGAGATATTTCGGCGAATGAAATTAAAAAATATGATTCTATGATAACTGTTTTAGACAAATATGAATCTTTAAAATTATTGGAAAATGACGGAATGTTGAAACCTGATAATTATGCAGAGTTAGAGCAAATTATTGAGCAAGAAAAACATCATGCACGTAATCTTTTGTTTAAACAAAAATCAGGATTGTTGACACCTGATGAAAAATTGCTCTTGCAAAAATATAGAGAACGATATGATGATGATTTTGACGCTAAATTTACTCCATCTATAAAGAAAATTCCATATTACGGACAAGAGTTAGAATATGCAAAAGGACAAAAAGCTTGTTTGTATTACGGAAATTGTGGGTATGATCCTGATATACTTTGGGTTTATCCTGCAAATAAAGAAACTATTGACGGGGTTTTGGCGAATATTGATTTTGTCAAAAAGCAAGAGCAATTTAGTCGTATTAAAAGGATTCAAATGTCTGAATTTCAAGGAATTGACAAAATTCAAGGTATGGAAAAAACCCCAAAAAACGATAAAGATGGAAATGCCGTTTATAATATGGTTTTAGATAAATAATATTTTAGAGGTGCGCAACTAAAATTATTCTTCATTTGTATGATATCCGTTTTTTGATGTTTTGCTATAATCGTATAAATATTTGGGATTATGGCAAAGAGGATTATTATGAGCGGAGTTGTAAAAAAAACTGGACCTTTGGCAAATATAGAATTTGACAAACTGTTTGTTGGTCAGATTTTATCGCATTTTGCTGATGCAATAATACAATTTTTATTCGTTGCGTTGTTATTGCAGTTGTCAAACAGTGCCGGCAAAACAATTGCAATGATGTTTTTTATATTTTTGCTCCCTCAATTTTTAGTCAGTCCGTTTACCGGCGCACTTTGTGACAGATTTTCACGAAAAGTAATTTTGGCGATAAGTTCGTTGTTCAGAGCTATTACTGTTGGTGCCGCAATTCTTCTTTTGCCACAAATGTCGGCAAGTATAATATATGCTTTGACATTTATACTCGGTTTGGGTGCTGCGTTTTTCTATCCTGCAAAAATGTCAGCAGTTACAAATGTAGTTAAAAGTAATCAATTAAAATTTGCAAACGCTTTAACTACTTCTATAGGTTCAATTGCACTTTTATTCGGTGCCTTTTTTGCCAATTATTTAACAATTGCGGGTATTAAAACAGCATTGTTTGTTGTTTGCGGTATGTATTTTGTTTCAAGCCTTTTTACTTCTTTTATAAAATTTTTAATTCCTCAAAATTATTTTGTAAAACATTCAAAAACAAATGATATGGTCATTGCATTTGAATATTTAAAAAATCACAAAAGAGCATTGTATCTTGTCGCACTTTCAATATGTTTGCAATTTATTGTTGCAGTATTTTCAAACAGTTTAAATGCATTGATAACCGATTATTACGGATTGGGTTTTTCTGCTTTGACATATTTAAGAACAATGCTTGGGGTAGGTATAGTTGCAGGTATGGGGATTGCAATTTATCTTGGCAGAAAAATGAAAATTCCTCATTTATTTGCAACAGGGTTTGTAATATTATGTGTTGCACTTATGACAGCACCTTTGTGTAAAAGTGTTAGTTCTGCTTGGTTGTGGCTTGTGCCTATAGGTATGGCGGATGCTGTTGTGTTGGTAATGCTTGATACAATCTTGCAAAAAGTTACTCCGGACAGAGTGCGTGGTAAGATTTTTGGTTTGCAATTAACTTTTTGCACTTTGAGTTTTTTAATCGGAACTGCAATTGTGGCTCATATTGTCGGATTTATTAATCCATTCAACGTATTTAAAGGTGTTGCATTATTTTCATTTGTTCTTGCCGTACTTGTACTTGTATTTGACAAATCCTTCAGATATTTCTTGCTAAAATCGACATTGGGTTTGATTTTTTTAACTTTATTCAGGTATGAAGTTGAGGGTGCGGAAAATATTCCTGCAAAAGGCAAATGTATACTTGCGGGTAATCATACGGGACATTTGGATCCGTTTATTTTGCAAATGGCAACCAATCGCCAGTTGTGGTTTGTTACGGGGCCTGCGGCGTTTAAAGTCCCTGTTGTGCGTTTGCTCTTAAAATATTATAATGTTTTGCCGTTAAAATTTGGTAAAGGTTTAGAAGCTATTGATGCGGCTAAAACAAAATTGAATTCGGGAGAAGCTGTAATAATATTCCCCGAAGGCAGATTTACAATGGATGGAGAATTGTGTAAATTTAATCGTGGCGTGGGTATTATGTCAAAAGATACAAAAACTCCGATTATTCCTTTTGCTATTAAAGGCGGATTTGAAACTTGGGGTAGAAATAAAAAACTTCCGAGATTATTTAATACAATAGTTATACAATTTGGTCAGCCCATAAAAGAATTTGACTGTGAACCCAAAGAAATTGCTCATGAACTTCAAACTTGCGTAAACTTTATGAAAAAATCTTTGGAACGTAGAGCTTTTTACAAAATAGACAGAAAATTGCATACGAATTTCCTCGATTTAATACAAGAAAGAAGTGATATTTACGGACAAGTTAAGGCTTTATCTTTAAAAACAAAAAATGGCTATGAAGAATTAAGTTATATTGAAATTTCTCGTAAATCCAAAAGGTTTGCAAATTATTTGATAGAAAATATAAATGTAGAGAGAAACGAAAGAATTGCGATAATTTGTGAGTCTCGTCCTGAATTTTCAATCGGGATGTTTGCATCAATCCAAACAGGTGCAATTACGGTACCGTTGGATGTAAAGCTTACTGTACCCGAGCATACTCATATTCTTAACGATTGTAATCCTCGTATTTTGTTGTGTTCAAGTCATTATTTGGAACACGCATTGGAGGTTAAAAACAATGTACCTTCAATAGAACATATTTTTGTTCTTGATGATGAAGAAAGAACACATGACGAAATACCCTCTGTTTCTGCATTAAATTCAGACATTGAGAAAAACTTGGGCAGACCACGTTCTTTGGATGAAACAGCGTTGATTGTGTATACATCAGGTACAACAGGCAATCCCAAAGGGGTAATGATTAGCTTCGGCAATATATATTCTCAATTGCGTGATTTTGAGATTATGTTTAAGCTGACAAACAAACATACTTTACTTTCTATATTGCCGTTAAATCACCTATTGGAATTGGATTGCGGATTTTTCGGTATGCTATATATGGGCGCAAAAATTGTTTATATTAAATCTTTAAATCCTAAAGAGCTTACATCGACAATGAAAGAAAAAGGGATTACAAATATGATTGTAGTTCCGCTTGTTGCAAAAATGCTTAAAAACAGTATTGATAAACAAATTAAAAAACAACCCGAAACTGCTCAAAAAGCCTTTGCTGTTATGTACAAAATTGCAAAATTTATGCCGAGAAATGTCAGACGTTTGATGTTTAAATCAATCATTGACGGTCTGGGTGGTAAATTGGAATGTTTTATTTGCGGCGGTGCTCCATTAGAAGATAGCATTGCGGAATTTTTTGACAGAATTGGCGTTCCCGTATTTCAGGGTTATGGTTTAACGGAGACTTCTCCTACTATTTCAACAAACCGTTACGGATATTCTAAAATAGGTACAGTCGGACAGGCATTGCCCTCAGTTGTGGTAAAAATTGCCGATAATGGAGAAATATTAGCTAGCGGACCTAATATTATGCAAGGTTATTACGGAAAACCCGAAATGACTGCAGAAGTTATAGATAATGAAGGTTGGTTCCATACCGGGGATATCGGAGAAATTGACAAACACGGATTTATTAAAATAACGGGAAGAATCAAAAATATGATTGTTCTTGGCGGTGGCAAAAAAATATTCCCTGAAGAAGTTGAAGCAGTTTTGGAAACTTCATCGCTTATTAAAGAGCTGTGCGTTATGTCTTTGACAATAAAATCAGGTAATAAGGCGGGTACGGAAGAAGTTGGGGTAATTATTTGCCCGTCCGATGATTTGCAAAAGAAATCTGATGAAGAAATACAAGCTGAACTCGAAGCGGAAGTTAAGAAGCTTTCGGAAGCAAATCTTGCTCCGTACAAAGCCCCGACCGTAGTAGTTTTGCATAGAGATGAACTTCCGAAAACTTCAACAAGAAAAGTAAAAAGAAAAGATTTAAAAGAGTGGTATGAAAACTTGTAGTATTGGATTTTAACATATTGCAATCATTCGTTTTAAATATGTTTGATGCGGCTTCGCTTGTAGAAGTGTAACGGAGTGAAACGAGTCCGGAAAGCGAGTCCGAAGTTGACGGCAACGAAGTGAAGTCAACGACAGGAACGAGCGTAAAGCAAATCCAAGACAGTAGTCGGAGTCAGTTGACAATATGAAATGTATAAATTATTTGTCTTGTAATAAATTTACTTTTTCGTCTTTTAGTTTTTTGAATTTTTTTATAAACTTATGGATTTCATCAGGTGTTTCAAATGATTTCATTATATTGCCTTTTCCGTCAATAATGCAGCGAACGGAGTCTTCACATAATGAGTCAGGTCTGACATAGACGTAGGTGTTTCCTTTGTTTTTCATTATTATTTCAATAGTTCGTCTTTTTTCATTGTCACGAATTATTGTGGAGTGCTCAGTTGAGTGAATTTGTGGGTTTTCAATATATAATCTTAAAGCGTTTGATATTTTTTCAATTTCATTTTTTGATTTTGGAGCTTTGGGCACTTTTCTTTGTTTTGATATAACAGAAAGCATTTCGTCCAAATCGGTTATTATGCGAGTGGTTTTGTCTTTAATTAGTTTTATTAAGCCTTCCGGTTTTTGGTCATCCAAACCGGATTTAGTGTTGATTTCAGGGTAATATTCAATATTTTTAATGCAGTTTTCTTGAATGTATTTACCTATTATTTTGTCATGTTGGTCTCTTATAACGATGACTTCATCACCTTTTTCCAAAATATCATGAAAAATTTGTCTATTTTTGGTAAAGAGTGCAGGTATTTCTTTTTTTGCTTTGTTTTCAACAGCCTTTATCCTGAATGTTCCGCCAAAATTTATTTTATTTGAGTTTTTTATCATTTGTGTATTATCTCCTTAAAGTGTTGAAAACTTCTGAAAAATTTTTTTGCTATATAATTCGAAATTCATCAAGGATAAAAAAGGATAAAAACTTCCAAGTGGCGGGAAGTTTATTCAAAATCCAAATCAATAATTTCTTTAATATCTGAATTATTGCCCCAATTGATACCATATAACCCATTTTTAACAAATTTATGAAAAGATGAATATTCCCAATCGTTTACAGATTTTGCATACCCATGTTTTACAGGGTTATAGTGAATATAGTTTATATGATTGTTTAATTCGTTTTCATCTCTGATAGTATGTTCCCAATATCGTCTTTGAAAGATTCCTTTCTCTC
>CAMEWS010000062.1 GCA_945946765.1 uncultured Clostridia bacterium | reverse complement strand
TCTGAGCGTGGAGAAAATCCAAGACAGTAGTAGGAGTCAGTTGACAATATGAAATTTTTTGATGATATAATTGGATTACATTAAGATGTTTGAGGCGGTTTTGCTTCTAATAATCGGAAGTAACTACTTTGGCTTGTTGGCGGAGCCTTACTTTATACGTAAAAATTGAACTTGTATAATGAACCGGCTCAATGGTATTATGGGGTCAGTTGACTATATGAAAAAAAGAGGAATGGAAGAAGATATGCAAAAATATGTAGAATCTAAAGTAAGAGATATTGTTGATTTTCCAAAAAAAGGAATCGTTTTCAGAGATATTACAACTGCCGTAAAAGACCCTAAAGCGTTAAAATTCATGGTGGATTTTTTAACCGAACAATATGAAGACAAAAAAATTGATTATGTTGTAGGTATTGAATCCAGAGGTTTTATATTTGGTGCGCCTCTTGCATACAATCTTGGTGCAGGTTTTGTCGTAGTAAGGAAACCCGGTAAATTACCCGCTGACGTTGTATCACAAGAGTATTCTCTTGAATACGGTACGGACAAAATTGAAATGCATGCTGATGCAATAGAAGAAGGCAAAAACGTACTTGTTGTTGACGATTTGCTTGCAACAGGCGGTACCGTTGATGCGGCTTGTAAATTGCTTAAAAAAGTAGGCGCAAATATTGTTGGCGCTGCTTTCATCATAGAGCTGTCAGACCTTAAAGGCAGAGAAAAACTTGAAGGTGTTGATGTTGTTTCTATGATTCAATACAAAGGCTTGTAATATTAATATATAAAAAGATGCAATGAATATATTTTCCTGCTGGTTTAATTTATTAAATTATTTATCGAGTATGGGAAATAATGACATTGCATTTTTTATTCCGTAGCAATTTTAGATTTTGTTTCAATAAATAAATTCATAAGTTCTATGTCATCGTAATCAACGTAAGCGTTTTGAAAAAGGTTTTTGCCTGCTTTTACTGTTAATTGATTGTTGCCGTTAGGTTTAATTAAATTTCGCGGTATTTTTATTTGTTGGTTGTCACCGTTAAGATTCAGTTCTGCAATCATGTTGCCGTTAAAATAAATTTGAGGTGAGGAAGCGTAAGCAGTTTTAACTTTTGATTGTCCCATATCTCTTGCCATTTTTGTATCTATGCCAATAACAGAGCCTATTACAAGATAGGTATCTTCATTTGGGGGAATGTTTCCTATTTTGAATGTTTTGGTATAAAAAGGACCTATGGCTTTTATCCTAAAATCGTTGGCATTTGCGGAATTTTCGGAATAGTTGTCATCTCCTATGTGGTACATATCTTTATCAATAATAATGTCGTGAGGATTTGTCTTTTCGATACCAATTACAAGGGGTTTTGAGGCGGCTGTTTCGTCAATTGTTAACGAAAAGGGTTTGTAACCTTCTTTTTGAACGGACATTATAGTCGGGGCGTTGATTTTTGCTTCGAGGTTAAACCTACCCTCGTTATCTGTTTTAGTTTTGTATCCTTTTGACGGAAGGATTACATCTGCTTGATTTATGGGCGATTTTGTTTGTGAATCAATGATTCTGTTAAAGTCACCTGTTCCGTTTTTTTCTATGGTGCCGTTAATTGCGCCAATAGCCGTAATACAGCTTGAAAACAGAATAAATATTGCCGATAAAACAGACAGTTTGTATTTGTTCATAAGTTTTCTCCGATTAGAATTCTGATTAGATAATTTTAATTAAATTCATTAAAACTTTTCTTATCTATTTCGGCTAAGTTAATTAAACAGTTTTTTCTGTGGAAAAATGTTTTTTTTCTGTCTATAATAAATGTCAGTAAAGTTAGAATAAAAAAGGATAAATATATGCAAGCAAGAAGAGCTGCAAGAGAATTGGCTTTAATTTTGTTTTCTCAATTTGATAAAAAATTTGCAAAATATACACAAACAGAATTTGAAGATATTATTTTAAAATCAGTCAGAACACTTACAAACAATGCAATTGATGAGCTAAAAGTGTCTGTTGGTGCAATCAATGCAATGAAAGAGTATGTTGATACATTCGAAGCTGAAAGCCCTGAAAATTTAAAAAGACCGATACATGCAAACAATGTACCTGTTGCACTGCCAATGACTTCTGATTTGAGCGGCAGACTTGAAGAACTTTTAAACATTTCGGAAAAAGTTGTCTTGGCTCTTGAAATTGCTGAAATGACAGCGTTGGAACATACGGGCGATGTGAAAAATTATGTTATACAAATCGCTTCAACTTATAAAGATAACGCAAAAGAGGTTGACTCTTTAATTCAAAAATTTGCACACGGTTGGGATATAGACAGACTTGTTAAAATTGACAAAGATATTTTAAGAATTGCAATTACGGAGCTTTTGTTTATAGAAGGTGTTCCCGTCAAAGTTGTTGTAGACGAAGCTTTAGAGCTTGCTAAAAAATATTCGACAGATGATTCTTCATCTTTTATCAACGGTATTTTAGGCAAAGTTGTTGACGAAAAAAAGGCTCGTGACAAAGAAAAGGCTTAAGCATGTTCGATTTTTTCAAAAAAAAAGATGACAACAAACCAGAGGAAAGCAACCAACCTCAAGAGAAAAAAAACATATTTTCTCTTACTTTTGAATCTTTAAAAAAAACCATAGAAAAAACCTCTCAATCAATTGTGGGGAATGTTGTTTCCAGTATTGAAAATGAAGAAGAATTTGACGAATTTGTCTTGGATGATATGGAGGAACTCCTGATTAAGGCAGATTTGGGAGTGGGTACTGCCGCAGATATTGTGGACAAATTGCGTAAACAAAATGATAAAAAGCCTTCGCATGTCAGAGAGTATTTGCAAAACGAGTTTTCTCAAATATTAAACTCCGCCGGTGACAACACATTAAAATATAAAGATAATGAACTTAACTTATATTTTGTGGTTGGTGTAAACGGTGCAGGCAAAACAACTCTTATAGGTAAGCTTGCAAACAGGTTTAAACAGCAGGGCAAAAAAGTCCTCGTTGCGGCAGGTGATACTTTTAGAGCGGCAGCAGAGGAGCAGCTTGACATTTGGAGTAAACGTGCCGGTGCCGATATTGTCAGAAATGATGGTGCAGACCCTGCTTCCGTTGTTTTTGATGCAATTAAAAAAGCTAAAAACGAAAATTATGATGTTGTTTTAATTGATACAGCGGGCAGACTGCAAAACAAGTTTAACCTTATGCAGGAATTGTCGAAAATCAAAAGCGTTATAGATAAAAATGCGCCGGAAACTTTGCGTGAATCTATTCTTGTGTTGGATGCAAATACCGGACAAAACGGACTTTCGCAGGCAAAGGTGTTTACCGAATGTGTAAACCTTACCGCCGTAGCACTTACAAAACTGGATGGTTCAGCAAAAGGCGGCATAATTATTGCTATTGCAAAGGAAATGAATTTGCCCGTTAAATTAATCGGGGTCGGAGAACAAATGGACGACTTGAAAGACTTTGATGCTGCTGATTTTGTAAAAGCCTTGTTTGCATAGTTTTTATATAATTAATTTTTGGCAAACTTAAAGCAGATTTTCTTTTTCAAGTTCTTTTCTTATTTTATTCAAACCTGACTGAATAATCCTTGAAATACGTGAAGGAGAAATATCAAAGTCGTCAGATAATTCTCTAAGCTTTTTATCGTGGAAAAATTTTGCTTCAATAAGGTCTTGTTCTCTTTGTGGCAGTTTTTTCAAAGCTTCTTTAATGGCTGCACTCATTTCGTTAAAAGCAACAATTTCATCGGGGGTTCTTGCATTATCTTTTATTTGAGACGGATTTTCGCCTTCTGCCATTTCATCAATGGATAAAATGGTTTTATAAACAGCTTCTCTTATGTCATTAGCTGCTTCTTTGTTTTCTTCATCTGTTAAATTAGTTGTTTCATTTTTTGTTTTTTGTGAATACCATTTGTATCTTCTGCGTATTTCGTTGCGTATTGCCCATTTTATAGCAGTAGATATGTAGGAGTTATTGTATTGTGAGATATCGGAAGTAGAACAAAAATGGTGAACAACCTGAGTTCCGATGTTTACTAATTCTGAAAAGTCTATTAAATAAGAAGAAGACAATTTTTTAAACTCAATTTTGGCTATAGTTTCGATAAGCTCGTTATATTCTGCCAAATTTCTTCTTATAGCGGCTTTTGTTCTTATGTCCAAAACGTTAACTCACTTTTTCTATATTTTGCGTTTATCGTACGCATTGCCTAATATTATTCTAAATTAAAAACAGTAAAGTGTAAAATATGCCCTTAATATTTTGTATCATTATACACTTCAAAAGCATTGTAAGAGCTTCTGACCAACCCAGAAGCAATAATATGCTTTATTCCCGATTCTTGTGCAAGTTTTTTAACTGTATCAAAATCTTCTTTTGTGTAGTATTTAATTACTTCAAGATGTTTTTTAGACGGTTGCATATATTGTCCGACAGTGACAATATCGCAATCAATGTTTTTTAAATCATCAAATGTTTGTTTTAATTCATCAAACGTTTCGCCAAGACCAACCATTAATCCTGATTTTGTTATAATCTTATTATTTCGTTCTTTAATATGTTTAAGAAAATCAAGCGAGCGTTGATATTTTGCAAGAGGACGTGCTGTCGGATAAAGTCTTTGTACCGTTTCTATATTGTGGTTAAAGACATCGGGCTTTGCATCTGCAACAATATCTATCAGGTCTTCTATTCCTTCAAAATCAGGAGTTAAGACTTCAATTTTTATGTCGGGTACAAGTTTCTTGGTTTCTGAAATCACTGCCGCAAAAGCGTCAGCACCTTGCAATGGAAGGTCATCTCTTGTAACGGAGGTAATTACAGCATATTTTAAATTTAAATCTTTTATTGCTTGTGCAACTTTTTGAGGCTCTAAAGCATCTGGTTTTTTCGGTTTGCCTTTTGTAATATTGCAAAAACGACAGTTTCTGGTGCAAGTGTCACCAAGAATGAGGAATGTAGCTGTGTTTTTAGAGTAACATTCCGCTTTGTTAGGGCAACGTGCCGCATCACAAACTGTGTTTAGGCACTTATCTTTTAATATTGAACGGACAAGACGTGTTTTTTCCGTATCAATAATCCCTCTTTTTAAATAATCTGGTAATCTTTTTCTTTCCATATATTAAAGTTTACCTTAGAAATGATGGATTGTCATTGGTTGTTATGTAAAATTATGATATATATAATTTTACCTTTCTGTTATGTTGAATTTATTGACAAAGTGAACGTCAGAACCGAAGGTGATGACTGTGCCACTGTCCTTACAAGGCGAAGCTGCAGTAGGGTCTTGCTATTGGGGTGGAAACCCCAACCTACTTTCTTACAAGGCGCAGCCGCAGTGCAGCATCTGTATCAATGCTCATAGCAAGTAGGGAGCGTTTTAACGCACCTTTAATTTATCAACCCAATGACTTAATCATTTTCAACAATAAATTAGCTTGAAAATACTGAGTTTGTGTCATTAATGCAGAGACAGTTTCCGCCATAATTTGAGTTTGTGTATAATTTGCGGTTTCTTCGGCAGTGTCGGCGCTGACAATGTTTGTGTAAGCAGCGGTAAGGTTTTCTATTTTAATATTGTTGACGTTTGTAGCATTTTCCAAACGGCTTTGCGAAATACCAACAGCAGAAGTTCTTTTTGCAATCGCATCAATAGCTGCTTGAGCACATCTTGAAGCGTCAAGACAGCTTTCAACGGTAGAGAAATCAATTTTCATAGCGCCCAAATCGAGCCCTGTGTTGATATTTACGGAGTTAGCAGTTGGGTCAGAACCTTCACCGATTTGAAGACGGTTTTCGTTGTTTCCTCTGCCAAAATACCAGTTGATGTTGTTAGTGCCTACACCTTTTAAAACAGGCGGAATAGAGCAAGACATCTCCCAAATATTTGAATCAAGCCCTTGTTTGTCCCAAAATTCGTGAGAAGTAAACTCTGAATGTTCAACTGCTATACAGTTCGTTACGCTTGAGTCTGGGCTAATTTCACCAAAAAGACTAAGTGGTGAATCTTTTTTATCAGCCCAAACATTTGTAATTATTGTAGCTTCCAATGAACCGCATATTGCACCTGTAAAATTTTTTCCATTAACTGTGCTTTGGGAATAACATGTTATCGTTTCGCAGCCACAGATATATCCAAATAGTCCGCCAATATACTCATCTCCGGTAACATTACTTTGTGAATAAGAGTTACTAATCGAAATGGTATAGGACTCTGCAATCAGACCACCTACAACACTTTTGCCAGTCACATTTGTTTTTGTATAACATTTAGCTATTGTTCCGCCATTATATGCTATAAGCCCGCCAACACTGTCGTTACCCATGACAGTTCCTGTTGCATAACAATTGGTGATTGTTCCATAGTTTACACCAACTAGCCCGCTTATGTAGTCCTTTCCTTTTACATTGATGTTTTCTAAACCGAGATTTTTGATTTCAGAACCACTGTTAACTTTCCTGAACAGAGCTAAATAACTATCATCTACTTTATTGATGTTAAGATTTTTAATTACATAGCCATTCCCATCTAAAATACCTTTAAATTCGTTAATCGGATCCCAGTTTTCAATAGACGACAAATCAATATCCGCCATAAGGATATATTTGCCTGATAAATTGTTTCTTACATTGTTTAAATCTTCCGCAGTGTAGATTGCAGTGTAGCCTGAAGGTACCGTAT
>CAMEWS010000061.1 GCA_945946765.1 uncultured Clostridia bacterium | reverse complement strand
ATTTTCACGTTTATCTTGAAAATGGTCAACCAAAACTTGGTGTAAGATTTGTCAAAGATGAAATTGAAGAAATTCAAGGTGAGAAAAATAACGGAAAGATACCTCCAAAATATTTAGAAACTTTTAAAAATCATCAACAAGAATGTGATATAAAATTAAGCTATAATGCACAAAATGAAGTTAAAAACGCAGAATTTGTAAAAATTGAGTTGCAAAAAGCTAAACAGGAATTGGGTTCTGCCATAGATTTAAAGACAATTGATGATGCTATAAAAATATTTGATTATGCGGGAATTAAGCCTGAGAAAAAAGATGATGGATTAGTTATCTCCGAATACCGACAACCTAATTTGGATTATAGTAATGGCTTTGATTATGACGACTTAGAAATTGATGAAAACAAATTATTCAAATACGTAAATGAAATCAAAGGAGATGCTAATTTTTATAATTCTAAAATAACAAGCCTTGGACAATTACAAAGTATTGGGGGGGATGCTTATTTTGGGGATTCAAAAATAACAAATCTTGGACAATTACAAAGTATTGGCGGGAAGGCTAGTTTTGATTTTTCAATAATAACAAATCTTGGACAATTACAAAGTATTGGGGGGGATGCTTATTTTGGGGATTCAAAAATAACAAATCTTGGACAATTACAAAGTATTGGCGGGAAGGCTAGTTTTGATTTTTCAATAATAACAAATCTTGGACAATTACAAAGTATTGGGGGGGATGCTTATTTTGGGGATTCAAAAATAACAAATCTTGGACAATTGCAAAGTATAGGCGGGGATGCTAGTTTTTATAAAACTCAAATAACAGACCTTGGACAATTGCAAAGTATTAGCGGGAAGGCTAATTTTAGGTATTCTGAAATAACAGATCTTGGAGAATTGCAAAGTATAGGCGGAGATGCTGATTTTAGGGATTCAAAAATTAGTATTGACGATATTAACAAATTGAAAATTGGCGGAGAAATAAAGCGTTAAAAGAAAAAAGTTTTAACAATAAAAACGTCTTTGCGATTCTATTTTGTCACTATGAAGGTATTTGACGCAGGTCAAATACCGTAACACCGTTTATGGCAACCGAGAAAGATAATAAGTTGTTCTACAAAGCTCCGTATAAGATTTAAAGTAAATATTTCTTACTTGTATTTTGTTGTAAAATGTAAATATACAAAAAAACTTAAAAATTATATGCTTATAGACACACATACACATATTGACTTAGACAATTTTAAAGACCATTTTGATGAAGTGTTAAAAACCGCACAAGAGTACAATGTTGGGAAAATGATTATCCCCGGAGTTGAACCCAACGGTTTTGAACGAATTATAAAACTTTGTGAACAACACGAAAACCTATATGGAGCAATTGGTATTCACCCCGAAGAAATTAACTCCTACAATCAAAATTCTGTCGAGCTTATAAAAAAATATTTAAAGCATCCCAAAGTTGTTGCAGTTGGCGAAATCGGGTTGGATTATTATTGGGATAAATCACAAATTGAACGCCAAAAAGAAATTTTTGAAGAACAAATTTATATAGCAAAAGAAGTCAAAAAGCCGATAATTGTACACGATAGAGAAGCACACCTTGATTCTTTTGAAATATTAAAAAAAACAAATGCAAGTGAGGTTGGTGTTGTAATGCACTGTTTTTCGGGCAGCCCCGAGTTTGCCTTGGAATGTGTAAAGGAAGGTTTTTATATAGCACTTGGTGGGGTAACAACATTTAAAAACGCAAAAAAGGCAAAAGAAGTCGCCAAAGTTGTTCCTCTGGACAGACTGCTTTTGGAAACTGATGCACCATATATGACACCTGTTCCGTACAGGGGCAAGGAAAATCAGCCCGCTTATGTAAAATTTGTAGCGGAAGAAATTGCAAAACTGCGTAATATCAGCTTTGAAGAAGTTGAAAAAGCAACTACAAATAACGCTTGTAAATTGTTTAAGTTGTAGTTAAGAATTACAAACTTTTAATTCTTTCTTCAGGGTCAGTAATACTTGTAATACGCAAACCAAAATTGTCTTCGATAACAACAACTTCACCGTTTGCAACATGTTTTCCGTTCGCAAAAAGTTCTACGGATTCACCCGCAACTTTGTCCAACTCAATAATAGAACCTCTTGTTAATTCGAGCACTTTCTTTACGGGAAGTTGGCATCTGCCAAGTTCAACCGTAAGTTCTAATTTTATGTCCATCAACAATTCAAGGTTTTTATTGGTATCGGTATTTGTAGGTGTATAGCTGTCAAAATGAGCGAACTCCACAGGTCTAACCGTTACGGGGCCTTCGTTTACAGGTTCAGGGTCCAGTTTGATTTCATTTGTTTGAGCAGCATCCATTTGTTCAAAATTATATTCCTCTGCATTTTGTGCATTTTCATTCTCAATAGGTACTTCAGCGGATGCCGCAATTTCAGGTTCGGAAGTTCCTGCCTCAACTACACCATCTTCCGACGGTAGTCCGTTCAAATTCATATCTTCATTATTCATATTATCTTCTGGCATTGAAAATCCTTTCTAAAAATATCTTTTTAAAGCATCAACATAATAATCATATCTATCTGTGATTTTTACACAGATTTTATCTTTAACTCTACCCGGTCTGGCATAAAATTTACGTTCACCATTAATTTTGACTATTAAATCTTCGCCCGCATCATTATCTAATTTTAATACGTCACCTTCTTTTAAATCAAGAAAATCTTGCATTGTTACATTTGTTTGACCAAAAAGAACATTTACATCCACCATAGACGTATCAAGTTTTTCTATCATTTTTTGACGTTCTTCACTGGTAGCAATAATACCTTTTGACTGAAAAATATGCTGAGTTGTTAACTGAGCCAAAACATTTTCCAATACAGGATAAGGGAAACACAAACTAATAAGCCCGTAATGCTTACCTGAAATATGAACTTCCAAAGTAATTAAAGCCACAATTTCACCCGGAGTTGCTACCTGAATACCCGAATAATTATTGTCCAAACCAATCAAATTAGACTCAACAGGCACAATATGTGACCAAGCCTCCGCAAGCGTTTGTATTGTACGTTCTATCATCTTTTTAACAAGTGATTCTTCTACGTCAGTTAATTCTCTCGGCTTAACCTCAACTGTACCGACACCGCCTAACATTCTGTCAACAATACTTGAAAGAACTTCAAAGCTAATTCCCAACAATATTTGTCCGGGTAAAGGATTAAGTTCAAAAATAGCAATAGAAATAGGGTTAGGAACAGAACGCATAAACTCATCATACGTAAGTTGGTCAACAGAAACTACGTCAACTTCCAAATGCATTCTTAAATACGCAGTCAAAACAAGTGCAAGTTGCCTTGAGAATTCCTTATGTATATCTTGCAACCCTCTTAAATGGTCTTTTGAAAATTTGTCAGGACGTCTAAAATTATAAAGTTTATAACCTTTTTTGTGCTCATCATTTTCATCAATGCCGTTGACAAAAATGTCTTTGTCATTGAAGTCCATTGGAAATGCATCCATGTTATTATCTGTATTTGACTGTCCTTGTGGAGCAGACATTTTTTCTCCCCTTATTATTCCCGTTTATTGCATAATAAACTGGCTAAAACTTACTCTTATTACTTCTCTTTCTCCATCAAAAATGCCGTTAACGGCTTCGGCAATTTGCTGTTTTGCAAGTTCTTTTCCTGCCGTTGTCGAAAGTTCATCGTAGGTTTTACTTGTTAACACAGTAATAATAGAGTCTCTGATAGCAGGTTTATATTGTTCCATTTCAGCAACTATTGCAGCTTTTGGGTCTGCAGGTGCAGCCTCGCCATGTCCACCATGACCGCCCTCTTTTTTAGGTGGTTCTGCAAGTGCTTCCGGCTCAGGATTTGTAATTTCAATTGCAACATTTGCCTTTAAATACCTGCGTGGTTCGATATCACCTAAATTCATGGTAAAATCGCCCAAATCAAGAACAATCCCTTTTTCAGGTTTGTCTAACTGTTCAGAATCTTCATCTTCCGCTGATTGCTCTGTTGTAACAGTTTTTAATTGCGAAGACAAAAGATTAGATTGAAGAAAATAATTTACACCGATAAAAATTATACACACAATTATAGTGGTAATAATATTAATCAGTATAGTATTTCCACCGCCACCTTCAGCTTTTGGTTCTTTATTTTCAGGTTCTTTAGCCTGTGTAGGTTTTGCCATTTCATATCTCCAAGTATAATTATTTTCCTGAACTTAGTACTATTATATCAACTCTTCTGTTTTTTGCACGTCCTTGAGGTGATGTATTTTCTGCAATCGGCATATATTCACCATACCCAACTGCAGACAATCTGTCAGGAGGTAATTTATGCGTTTGCGTAAGATATTTGATTATATTTATAGCTCTTGCCGTTGAAAGTTCCCAGTTTGACGGATATTTTTCACTTTTTATCGGCATCGAATCCGTATGACCTTCTATCAGCACCGGATTTTTAAATTTTGCAAGCGATAAAGCTATCTTATTCAACGATGCTTGCGCCTGTGGTTTTATTATAGCAGAACCTGCATCAAAAAGCATAGTATCATTAAGCCTGATAACGACACCCCTATCGGTTTTCAATACTTTTACTGCAGTATTTATATCAACATCTTCTTTTATAATATCAATAATTTGTTGTCCGTCCAAAATACCATTATTACCGTCCAATACTGTGTTTGCGGTATTATCAAACAATTTGTCCGAAGTTTGTTTATTCTCAACAATCTTAACATTTTCATTCATTTCCGCTTTTATATCAAATTCTTTTGACGAAAATACTTTCTGTATTGATTTGTTAACATCCTTAACTTTTACATCACCTAAAGCACTTGATGCAAACAAAACCATAAACAATGCCAAAAGCATTGTCACAAAATCTGCATAAGAAATTACCCAGCGGTTTATATAGTCATTGGAATTTGTATAATATTCGTTTTTCATTACCTTATTTTGTGTACCCCACTGTGTTTTTTATTCTCAATAGAATTAGGATTGCTGTGATACTTAAGATAAGCTAACAATTTTTCTTCTATAACCATTGGATGTTCTTCCATCTGTATAGAAACAATACCCTGTAAAATAACTTCTTTTAACAGTATTTTTTCACGTGTATTCATTTTCAACTTACCTGCAACAGGTAAGAAAAATAAATTTGCAAACCCAACACCGTATAATGTTGAAACAAAAGCAACAGCTATGCCTTGAGCCAAAATATCCGGCTGTTGAATATATGCCATAATTTGAATCAAACCAAATACTGCACCAACAATACCAAACGTAGGAGCATATCCCCCAAGAGCCTCAAATATTCTTGAATTTATAAGTTCTTCTTCCTCTTCATATGAAATTTCTGCCTTTAAAATATCATAAATCATTTGAGGATTATTAAAATCTATAGAAAGTTGTATACCTCTTTTTAAAAAAGGGTCTTTAATTTTATCAATCATATTGTTTAAAGAAAACAAACCTTTTACCCTTGCTTCATGTGCGAGATATATAATTTCATCAATAACATTCATATGAGAGGGTTTTTTGTCGAAAAATACGTCCTTAGAAGCAATCAATGCATGTTTTAATGTTGATGGACTAAAATTCACAAGTGCAGCACAAAAAGTTCCGCCAAGAACAATCATTATTGCAGAAGGTTGGAATAAAGACACCATCGACACACCCTCTGCTCTGTGAGAACAGAGTAATAAAATTACTGCTGCAAATATAGCTATAATTGCCGAAATATTCAAATCTCACCTCTTAAACAAAAATTCCCCCAATTATCTAATTCAATCATTTCACACTTTTAAATCTGAGAATATACATCAAACAGTGTATTTTTTAAGGATAAGAATCAATGACAATATACAAAAAAAGGCTTATAATTAATCTATAACCTAAAAGGAGAATTTATAATGAAATTTTTCAAAAAAGAATTAGCTTTTACTCTCGCAGAAGTACTAATTACATTAATGATTATAGGAGTAATCTCTGCAATGACAATTCCGGTGTTAAAAAAACATACAACACAGGAAGAATATATCTCACGTGTCAAAAAGGCATATTCAACTATTGCACAAGCAACAAAATTAATAGAAACTCAACATGGTGAAATAAAACGTTGGGGAAAATTAACAGGCTCAGTAGGAGAAGATGAAAATTCTGAAGAAAATGAAGAAAACGAATCTGCTCCTAACGGAGTAACCAAAGCTTTTGAATATTATCGTGAAAGGCTTAATATTGTTAAAAGCTGTACTAATGGCACTGCAGGATGTTGGACACAAACAAAGACTTTAAGCGGTTCATCATACGGAAATGCAAATAATGCCAAAAAGTCATCAATAGCATTTCAAACAGCAGATGGTATGTATTGGAATATTTTTGGTCAAACTGACACAGATGAATATGGCGTAGACAAAGCTACGACTGATAGTCTTATTGTATTTACAGATACTAATGGTGAAAAAAAACCTAATACTCTCGGACTTGATGTATTTGTATTTGTTGTAAATCCTGAAAGAGGTGTACTACCGGCTGGTTCAGACAACAATTCAACCAACTGCAAAGATCCTAAATCTTCAGGTATAGACTGTGCCGCCAGAATAATCAAAACCGGTAAAATAGACTATGACGATTAAATAATTATTGATAATGTTTGAGGCGGCTTCGCTTGTAGAAGTGTAACGGAGTGCGAATGACGCAAAGTC
>CAMEWS010000060.1 GCA_945946765.1 uncultured Clostridia bacterium | reverse complement strand
GTTACACCTGCATTGGCTCGTACAGTACCTTTACAGGCTCCTGCTCTTGCACCTGAAACGACTCCTAACACAACAGGCGGAGCATCTCAAACACCTTCCGTTGCAACTTCTTCCGCTACACCTATAGCTCAAAACACAGGCACTGCTAGTGTTTCTACCTTCAGTGCCCCCCGAACGGCTCAAACGTACTCTCTGAGCGCTTCTCCAACCCCTGAGGTTACACACGTTGACACGGTACCAAATGGTTACACGGGGATTTATACTGTTGAGGACTTAGAGAATGTAAGAAACAATTTGTCAGGAAAATACATCCTAATGGCAGATATTGATTTGTCCTCCGTTGACAACTGGGAGCCGATTGGTGACATGTCAGCAAAATTCACAGGCACTCTTGACGGCAACGGTTATGCTATCCAAAACATGACTATCAACAGAAGTGATACTTATTATACAGGGCTGTTTGGGTTTACATCAGGTGCTACTATCAAAAATCTGGGACTCGAAAATGTTAATATCACAGGGCATCAGTACACAGGTGGGCTTGTGGGATGGGCTTGTTCTTCAACTACTGTATCCAACTGCTATGTCACAGGTTCTGTTACAGGAAATAACAACACAGGCGGGCTCGTGGGAAATGCTGATGGTTCTACTGTATCAAACTCCTATGCTACAGGCTCTGTTACTGGAAATCGCGACACAGGCGGGCTCGTGGGACATGCTTATAATGCTACTGTCTCAAACTCATATTCCACAGGCTCTGTTACTGGAAATGACAAGACAGGCGGGCTCGTGGGATATGCCAGTTTTTTGACTGTATCAAACTCCTATGCTACAGGTAACGTTACAGGAAATAATAGCGAGACAGGCGGGCTCGTGGGAGAGGCTGGTGAGTCTACTGTATCAAACTCCTATACTACAGGCTCTGTTACTGGAAATTGCAACACAGGCGGGCTCGTGGGAATTACTTTCGGGTTAGAAATCGTCAACTGTTATACGACCTCTGATGTAAAAAAGAAAGACGGTGCTACCCGTACATCTTTTGGCATATTGTTTGGCTCAGTTGACTCTGACTCTATAGCAGTAAATGTTTTTGGGAATTCAAGCACTTCTACAATCCAAACTATGATTGGCTATGACACGTTAAATTCATATTCAAGAAATTATAATGTGTTGAACAATACTGATTTTAATTCTGCTTCCACTTGGAGTACGTTTAGTAATACGGTTTGGGACAAATCCTCTGCCGTTCCTACTCTTAGAGAAAATGCCACTGTTCAAAGAATTGATGAAATTGAAAATTGCAGTATTGATGTATACACAATAGATGATTTAAATGCAGCAAAAGTAGCAAGAAGTTTTAAATTTACATTGATGAATGACCTTGACTTGTCCTCCGTTGACAACTGGGAGCCTATTGGAACAAGCTCTAACGAAACATTTAAAGGCACTTTTGAAGGCAACGGGCATGTAATAAAAAACATGACAATTAACAGAAGCACTACAAACTATATAGGACTGTTTGGATACACAGACAATGCAACCATCAAAAACCTTGGACTGGACAATGTAAATGTTACAGGAAAAAACAACACAGGTGCACTTGTGGGATATGCTAAGTCTGGCACTACTATCTCTAACTGCTATGTTACAGGTAACGTTACGGGAAATAACTACACAGGCGGGCTCGTGGGAAATGCTGCTTCTTCTACTGTCTCAAACTCCTATGTCACAGGTAATGTTACCGGAAATGACTACACAGGCGGGCTCGTGGGGAAAGCTCATTCTTCTACTGTATCCAACTCATATGCCACAGGCACAGTTACGGGAAATGACAAAACAGGCGGACTCGTGGGATATGCTAGTTGTACTTTATCCAACTGCTATACAAATTCTGATGTAAAAATGAAAGACGGTGCTACAGGTACAGATTTTGGCGTTTTGTTTGGATATGTAAGTAGTTCAACAGCAACAAATGTTTTTGGAAACACTGACAAATCAACAATTAAAGACTTGCTTGGTTCAGGTAGTTTAAAGTCAGGCTCTTCCAACACTCGTATTATGGGAGAATCAGAGTTTTTGACTGCTTCTACATGGGACAGCTATGACAACGAAATTTGGGACAAAACAGATACACCACCGATATTAAAAAACATGCCTGAAGGAGTTCAAGACCCTAATGGCTCAGAAGGCGGCGAAGGTGGTTCAGGCTCAGGTGAAGGCTCAGGCTCAGGCGAAGGTGGTTCCGGTTCTGGCGAAGGCTCAGGCTCGGGTGAAGGTTCTGGCTCAGGCGAAGGTGGTTCCGGTTCTGGCGAAGGCTCAGGCTCGGGCGAAGGCTCTGGTTCGGGCGAAGGCTCAGGTTCAGGCTCAGGTTCAGACTCAGGTTCGGGCGAAGGCTCGGGTTCGGGCGAAGGCGGTTCGGGCTCGGGCGAAGGCTCAGGTTCTGGCGAAGGCGGTTCGGCTGAGAGCGGCGGCACACCCAATATTAGCGATTACCAACCTTTAAAAGACTACATTTATGGAGGAAGTCAACAATTCCGTATTCAAACCAGTACAAACGCAAGTTCTGTTACAAATATTGATACAGGTTTAGATTTAGGTATTCTTGAAGTGGATTTTTCCTCTATTGAATCAACATTTGAATCTATTCACAACATCAGGGCGGCTCAAAATTATGTTGCGCTAAAAACCACCGAAGTTGGCGGAATGAAAATACGTTTGGAATACGTAAGCGCCGCAAATGACAAGTTGATTGAAAACCACACTAATGCTCACTCAAAATTGTTTGATATTGACGTTGCGGAAGAAACTGCAAAACAAAGCCAATTACAAATATTAGCAGAAACCACAAGTTCTTTACTTATACAAACAAGACAATTTCAAGCTAATTTGTTGTTGAATATGCTCCAACTTTTTGAGCAATAACATTAAAAAATACGACCTTACACACCGTAGGCGAAGTACGTCATTACGAAGCAAAAAGCCTGTTATAACAACACAATCTCCCATCTGAAGCAATCTCAGGACAAGTTGATTACCTTTTAAAAGATTGCTGCGTGAATTCAATCCGTACAAACCCCACAGTTCCTTGCCTCGCAAAGACATGGCGACCCTGTGGGGAACCGGACATTTTTCACAAAATCAGAGATTTTTGAAAAAGAAGTCAAACAAGTTTAGCGTGACAATATAACAAGCAGGGTACGTTTTAACGCACCAAAATTTCTAAAAATTGTTAGCTGTCATTCTGAAACGCTAAGTGTTGAAAGGCTCAACTTATATACCTTATTTTTATTAACCCCATACAACACGTTTAAAATTTGCGAGATATCTTTGTCCGAATATTTTAAAGATTTTAGTTTCTTAATATTCTCCAAAATTGCAATATCATCATCACTATCAGACTCATCAGAATACAACAAGCAAACTATCTCGCCTTTAAGCGTATGGTTTTTGTAATATTCAATCATTTCTTGAACAGTGCCTGTTTGGGTTTCTTCAAACATTTTTGTAAGCTCTCTGCCAACCGCAACACGTGAGCTTTCACCCCTAATTGCTTTTATATTTTCAAAAGTTTCAAGCAAACGTTGAGGCGATTCATAAAAAACCAAATCCGTACTCAAATACTTTTCAAAAAGTTTTTGCTGTTGTGATTTCACTCTCGGCAAGAATCCCACAAAAGCAAATTCCTCACTATTACGAGGAATCATGGAAACAAAAGTTGTAACAGCACTTGCTCCGGGTATTGAAGTTATTTTCACACCCCGTTCATAAAAATCTTTTACTAAAACCCTTCCCGGGTCTGACACACAAGGAGTTCCTGCATCTGAAATAAGCGCAATTGTTTTACCTTCGTCAATTAATTTTAAAAACTCCGAAGTACGCTGTTTTTCATTGAACTTGTGATAACTTACAAGTTTAGTGTCAATACCGTAGGTTTCCAACAAATTTGCACTTGTGCGCGAATCCTCACATGCAATAATATCAACCTGTTTTAATATTTCAATTGCTCTATGAGAAAAATCTGCTTTGTTGCCAATTGGAGTTGCAACAATAAAGACCTGTGCTTTTCGGTTATAATTAGGATTATTATTAGTCAAAAGCAAGCCCCTGCCTTTTTCTTATTTTGCTTTCTTTAGAATTACCAAAGACAAGTATTTTGTACAAGCCTGTTTGCTCAAAAATTCGTGCTATTGCAGGCTTCATGTTTTTGACCTGTAATTTTATTTCATTAAACACAGCAATTTTTTGAAGATCCAAAAGGCGTTCTATATCGTGAAGACAAATTTCTTCAACGTTTGAAAAATCGAGTTCCACTACATCAGGTGCACTTTGAATAAGCCCTGTAGCCGAATTTTGTTTACTCAGCCAAGAGTGTATATTAATTTTTTCCATTATTATCCCAAGATTTTTATAATTTATACAAAAGATATTTTTTACAGATATCCTCAACAACTTTATAATATCAAAGAAATTCTCCATGCCAATTTTTTAACATAATTTAATATTTTTTATTCCAACGACTCATCATAAACAATTACACGATTTCTTCCTCGACGTTTTGCCTCATACAGCGCAACATCCGCGCATTGATGCAATCGTTCGGGAGCATCAAATGTTTCGTCAAACGCACTTACCCCTACACTGATTGTAACCTTTAAAAAATCAGTGCCCAATACTTCATCATCGGAAATATTGATATCAGCCTTTTCAACTGCTTTACGAAGCCTTTGAGCTACAAAAGCGGCTTCTTTTATTTTTGTATCGGGCAACAAAATACAAAATTCTTCACCACCATAACGTGACGCAATATCATATTCACGCAACTCTGCAGCAACAATAGAAGCAACATTTTTTAAGACACAATCTCCGGCACTATGTCCCCAAGTATCATTAACATGCTTAAAATAATCAATATCAAGCATAATGCAGCATAATGGCTTATTGTTTCTTCTTGCGTTTGCGGTTTCTTGTTTCAAACGGACTTCAAACTGCCTTCTATTGTTTAGCCCCGTCAATGCATCTATTGTGGCAAACCGCAACACCTGAGCATAAGAGTTTGCTCGCTGTGTGGTCACTGAAACCTGAGCACCCAGCTGTAAAAGATAATCTATATCGGTTTTTGACAATTTATCCAAATTACTGCTCGCTGCAATTACACCTACGGTTTTATCCTCATTTCTAATTGAAAACAGCCCGCGTTTCCCGTCTTTTGAAATCATATAAGCTTTTTCGTCAGACATTTTTGACAAAAGTTGCAAAACTTTTTCATCCTGACAATCCAACGGCCAGAAAAGTTTATATTGCTCATTTTCGTCTTTGGTAAAGATATAAATTAAGTGTTCCGATACAAACCTGTCTATCAACTCGCCAATGATAGGCAGAATGTAATTTAAATCAAACTGGGTTTCTATTAACTTTGCAATACTTTTGGTTACTTTTTGGAATTCTATGTGTTCACAAAGCTGTCTGTTTAATATCCTGTTTACTACTGCCGTTGCAACCTGCCTCATTGCTATTTGCAAGGACAAAACAGATTTTTTCAAAAGCTCAGGTAACGTATTAAAACTTAATTCCATTGCTCCTATAAGATTTTTTTCATTAAAAACGGGAAAATACAAAATATTTTTATCTTCTTTACTGTTAATAGACGAATTACAATTCAACAACTCATCATTAACAATAAAATCATCATTGTTTGCGGTTTTAAATTTTGCAAAAATATTTTTTACAAGTTTTTGTTGTTGATTTTTTTCTATAATAACCCAAGTTTTAACAAAATCTCGTAAGGTTGAAGTATTTTCATCTTTAACAATAATTTTAAACCCGCAAGAAGAAAAGTTTTTTTCAAAGAGTTTTTCCAATCTGTCTACAAGTATTTTGGAATCACCAGAAGCAGCGATGACAGATGAAACCTCACTTAAAAACTCAAGAGAGTCTTGTTGTTTAGAATTGTCTGTTGTATCTGCCATTAAATTGGTCATCCTCTTCATAATCTTCAAAAACTTTTTTAGCAGTACATTTGCTAAAACTTTCTTTCAAAAATTTATCCGCTTCCTCTGAATCCGTAACAACTTTCCCGTTTACATAAGTAATATGATTAACGCCCAAAGGGTCATCCTCATTTTGGATTTCTTCCGCTACTATATGGGGAGTTCTTTTGCCTTCCGCAACCATTGATTCCGGAGCAATACCACGTTTTGATTTTTGATTTTCGTTTTCTATTGTTGATTTTTCGACCACGCTTGAATACACATCAAAAATATATTTAGCTATATATGGGTTTTGAGGACTGTTTACAAGCAACATTGCTTTTTCCAATTCTTCCTGTGATTCACGAAGCTTGCCGATTTTTTTCAACAAAATAGCAAGGTTATAATGCGCATCAAAAGCCATCGGTGCTTCTTCAATAGCCCTACAATAGCCCAAGCCTGCTTCTTTATAATCCCCCAAAAGGTGATTTGCAAGAGCATAATTGTAGTTTATATTATAACTTTTTTTCTTCCTTTTTAGCGCATGTTTATATGCATCAACAGCTTTTTCAAGATATTCATTTGAAGCTTGAGTTTTTTCCCCTATTAGCATGGATTTACCCCGATAAGCCAAGCCCATATTGTACCAAGCAATAGTTTTGTTTTCTTTGGTACTTTTAACACTGTCAAAAATCAGAGGAATATGAAACGTAAAACGTTTTGTTTCGATAATAGTTTGATACTGCCTGATTGCATTATCAAAATCAGACAGTTTTTCTGCGGAAACAATACCCAAATTCATACGACAAACAATAAATTTGGGATCGTATTTAAGAGCTTCTTCATATTGTTCAACCGCAGAGTAATAATCCTCGTATTTTACGTAAATATTACCGAGATTACACCTTGCAAGAGAATGTTCGGGATATTTTTCAAGCCCGATTTTATAATTTTTTATGGCTTTTTCCAGTTTATGAGCCCTGTAAGCTTTATCGCCTTCATGCACATAATAAAAACCCCATATCTTATTTACCTGTTTTACATACCAACCCCAAAATACAAAAATTGATAATAAAAACAGCAAAAATAAAATAAATGTGACCACTTTAGGTATTGTTTTTTGAAAAAACTTTCTTAAAAATCTCATAAAGTTATTTTACACTTTATAAATTTCAATAATCAACCATTTTATAGAGGAATTTCATATTGTCAACTGACTCCTACTACTTGTTGAACCTGTGCAAAAAACAAG
>CAMEWS010000059.1 GCA_945946765.1 uncultured Clostridia bacterium | reverse complement strand
CTTTGCGTCATTCGCACTCCGTTACACTTCTACAAGCGAAGCCGCCTCAAACAAAATTTACTCTTTGTAGCAAACAACACCGTGTTTTGTTGCATCAATTACCTTTAATATTGCCTTATCCAATTCTTCAAACTCTTTTTGTTTAGATTCGGGTTGTTTTGATTTCCAATCTTCAAACAATTCCAAAAATTCTTTTCTGTGAATAATACAATCACCTGTACCTACGTTTTTAGAATACTTTTGAGTAAACAATCGGTTAAAATCAGAGTACACTTCGGTAATTGCATCAGAAACGACCTGTGCATTTTTAAGAATTACATCAATATCTTTGTTCAATTTGTTTTTATCTTCTTCAGACACCAGCCACATACCGTTAAGTGATTTTTTACCAAAATGTGAACCTTGTCCCATCAACCCTGCAGCTATAGTCGCAGTATTTGTTGCCATTTCCATATCACAAGTAATTCCCCAGCTTCCGTCTTGATTATAGAATTTATGTTCACAAGAGTTTCCGCCAAAATCACAAACGACATGTCCAAACATATTTTCAAATGACATTTCAGGGTTTATTGAATCTGTTGTAAAAACGGCACCGCCAAAATTTCCTCTTGGGTCGAGGGTAATAAAGTTTAAAAGCGAACTTCTGTGTGACGGTCTGCCAAATTTTTGTGCAAGTTGTTCCATAATCACAGCATTAAGAGCGTGACCGCACTCGTGAGAAGTCACCAAATCTTTTCTGTAATCAGGCTCTTGAGCACCTGACGGTCTGCCGCATTGTAGCTGCAAAAGTGCTTCCGTAAAATCACCTTTTTCTACAGTGTTATGCTTTCTTTCTTTTGCAACATTTTTTGCTTTGTCTAAAAGTGTCAAAATTTCAATATATGAAGAATATTCCGTTAACAAATTAATATGTTCTTTTATTGCTGTTTTTTGAACATCATCACCTGCAAGTTTAATACCTTTTTTCTTAATGTAGTAATCAATGATTTCCCCTCTGGCATTTTGGTTATACCCCGGAGATTCAACTTCTATTTTGTCAATAAATTTAAAGGATTTTGAAGTAGCCTCACCAATGTTTTGAGAATTTATCATTGAACCAATAACTACAATATTAAGTCCCTGTTCTTGCGCTTTGTTCATTTCTCTAATCAACTGAGACATAGCTTTTTCGTGATATTCTGATACAAATTCTCCGTATGAAAAATAATCAAAGTTTTCGATAAACAAAACTGCTGATTTATACGGGTTTGTTTCCGCTTGGGCTTTAACCATACCAAAAAGTTTTTTCATAGATGCTTCCGGACTTAGATTTCCGCCGCCAAACAAGTCGACATCTTTTGTTCCAAAGTCAACAGCATTGATTTCTATATACGGAGCTTTTGATTCTCCTGCAATAGCTTGTGCGGTATATTTTCTTCCAGCACCTACGGAACCGTCTTGAGAGTATATTATAAACCCTTTTGTACCGATAGTTTTATCTTGGATTCTTCCAACTATTGATTTTGCCTCTTTTTTGGTTGAAGGAGCACCAACCATATCTTTAAGCTTTATACCCGTATCAAAAACAACTTTTATGGCACTGTCGTTTTCTACGGGTTTAAAAATTTCTTTTGCTTCTTTAACATAATTTACAACATCAGGGGCACTAATTTTTTCTTTATCTATATAATAAGAAGCAACAAGTTCCATTACTTTTTGTGCTTTTTCAGGATAATTACCCTGCAATTGATTAGCAGCTTCCACGCATTTTTCTATAGCTTGAGAAGAAAAAGGCTTTTTGATATTTTCTGTTAATTTCGGTTGTTCTTTAAACATCTTTTGAGCTTGAGCCATATTCATCAATGGCATGGATATTTCGCCAAAATCCCCAAAAAATCCGCTAACTTCACCTCTTGTAGCATTTTTATAATAACTGTCTTTATCTGCAACCATTACAAATTTTACGTTTTTGGGTGCATTTTTAAAGATAGAAACGTTATTTTGATCAATCGCAAGTTCATTCAGATCTCTATCAATAATTGACATCAACATTACATAATTCTTGTCTTTGTTTTTTCCGTATTCACGTAGTTTTCTTTTAATATAATTGTCGTCAATTTCGCCATTATCATTGAAATTTATAATTTCTGTATTATTCTTATTTAAGTTTCCAAAGCCTTTTTCATTTTTATCAAAAACAGTTAAAAAACTATTTATTAAATATGCTGGTCTGGTATCCTTGTCATATAAAATAGCCATATTGGTCCCAACAGCTAAATTTTTCCATATATTTTCGGCTTTATTATCATAAAAAGAAAGATGAATACGTTCTGATAACGGTCTTTTATCAATTTGAATTTCATCTTTTAATATGGTACGAAAAGGCACAGCTATTTCTTTTTTAATCTGGTCATTGTTAGGGAACAATGCAGCATCAAAAATGATTGCATCATGAACAAGTCCGTCACCGCCCATGTCTTCATCATTATCTTGACAATACAAGCTATAAATATCATTTAAAAAATCTTTGGCAAAATCAGGCTCCTTTTTAAATTGTTGAGAAGTGGCTTTAGGTTGTTCTGCAAGTTTTTTGTCTAATATTTTGATTTCTTCTTCAATAATAGGTAAGATTATATCTCTTTTTTCCTTATCTTTTATTACATTACGACCTAAGTCTTGTTCCAAAATATCATAAGTTGAAAAAGATGATTCATCATCATAAGAAATTTCACCTGAGTTTAATTTATCAAGAAAAATTTTAATATTTTCAAGTCCTGCTCTTAAAACGTGAAGCTGAGTAATTTCAGAATGACCGTATTTTTTTGCAATTTGTTTGGAATCATTTACAAGTTTTTCACCATGATAAGAAAGATTGCTTTCAATAATATCGTATTTTTCCTGTCCGTTATTAGTGCTGTTAATTTTTCTTTCTTCAAAAGAATGTTTTGCGGAACCGTTTTTCTTTTTTCCGGAAAAACTAACATAATAAGATTTAAGCGTGTCTGCATTTGGAATAGTCTTACCAATCGGATTAGAATTTTGTGAAGAAACTGTATTTGTATTTTGAACAGATTTATTATTTTTATTAATTGAATTATTCCTAAAATTTAAATTTATACCAATTTTTTGAATCATAATAAGCTCTCACTATCAATGTGTCAAATATAACGAAAAATAAAAATACTTCTCTTGATTGCGTTAAAATATAAAAACAATATTTTTTGTCATGAAAATTTTAAATATTTAATAAATTTTAATATTTATAAACAATTTCTACATTCAAAATTACAGAACAGTTTTATATAAGAAAAAATAAAAAGCACAAAAATAAAGCCCCTTAATATTTAAGGGGCTTTAAAATTTTGGTTTATGTCAGTCAACTATTAAACGTTAGCTGTCTTTTTTTGAGGAGCAGCACCAGGAATAGCTTGCCAATTTGCTGCCATGATTTTCTTAAATGATTTAAGAGCAGTATCTTCGAGTTCCCCGAGTTCATCTGCAGCCATAATAAGTTCTCTTAAAGGCATTAATGCTCTTTGGTCTCTCAACACGCCCAATGCAGCAGCTGCACCAGCTCTTACCAAATCATTTTCTTTCTTGTTTTGCATAACTTCAATTAAAGCAGGAACAGCTTTTTTGTCGTTTAACTTACCTAATGAAGTTACTGCATAGATTCTGACATTTACCCATTCATCGTTCAGCATAGTGATAATTTTATCAACTGCTTTTGGGTTACCAATTTCACCTAATGCTCTTGTTGCATCACATCTAACATTAACTTTTTCGTGATATAAAGAATCCATTAATGCATCAGTAGCAACGTCACCGATTTCTATTAAAGCATCAGTAGCAGTGATACAAACTTGTGGGTTTTCATCATTCAATGCTTCAATAAGCGGCTCAACAACTTCTTTACCGCCCAAACGACCCAAAGCACGAGCTGCACGTACACGTACATCCACGTTACGGTCTTCTCTTAAAGATTCAATAAGAGGTTTTGTTGCATTGATATCACCCAATTCGCCTAAAGCTCTTGCTGCATAAAGACGAACTGATCCGTTTTTATCGTTTTTTAATACATCAATAAGCGGTTCAACTGCTTGAGAATCGCCCATTTCTCCAAGAACACGAGCTGCATTATATCTGACTTTTTCTGAATTACTTGTTCTAAGGTCGCTTAATAATTCATCAAATGATTTTTTAGCTTGTTTTTTTCTTGAGTTTACACTAATTGTCATGTCTTCCCTCCGGACATTTTCACACAAATAATTATTACACTTACTATTATTTAAAAACGATTAATTAAAAATTATTGACTTTTATTCATATTTTGTAAACAATATCTTTACATATCTTAAATAAGGGTAAAGAGAACACTTATTCTTCTTTGTTTTTTCATTATAACATTTTTTTGGGACTTGGGAATACATCTAAAGTTTAATTTGCATGCAAAACAGAAATTGTTTTTTTAATATAAGAGTTGTTTATTGAAAAACGCTCATCTGTTTACAAATTATTTTTGTTAAGATTTGTTAACAAATTTGATAAATAATATTTTTGTGCTGATTGACTGAGATTATTTAGTGAAGATATTTATTTTGTAAGGCTTAAGTAAAAAAACACAAGGAATTTGTTTTCCCGGCTCGGTTCACTACGTTCACAGGCTTCGGAAAACAAACACCTACGATAATGACAAATCTACACAATAAACATCACCAATACTTAAAACTTTGTCAGTACCGATTGGGGTGCAACAACCGTCACTACATAATTATTATTGAAATATTTATTTGCAACGCTTATTATATCAGCAGCCGTTATTGATTCCACAAGTTTGGGAAATTCGTTTATATACTCAAACCCTCTGCCCGAAAGCTCAAACCAAGCCAATGCATAGGCTTTTTCCATGTTGGTTTCTTGTGAGAGAATAAAATTTCCGAGAATTTTATCCTTTGCTTCTCTCAATTCTTTATCCGAAACAAATTCCCTTTTCAATATATTTATCTGTTTTAAAAGTTCATTTTTTGAGTGAAGTGCAGTATTCGGGTTTGTACCGATATACAAGGCAAAAACTCCTTGATTTACATTCGACCCGAAGGAAGAACCAACCTGATAAGCAAGCCCTTGTTCTCCTCTTAAGTTTGAAAACAGACGGGAACTCATACCTCCGCCCAAAATAGAATCAATTACCTGCAAAGTTACAATTTCTTTTTTGTTACAAACTCCGTCCGTCAACCATCCGAGTACAACCCAAGCTGCTTGAGTATCTTGTTGTTTTTTAACAACTTTTGTACCCGCAAGTTGTTTTATTGCGCCTGTATAATCTGCATAATCAAATTTTTTAACATCTGTTTTGGCTTTAAAAATGTTTTCTGTTTGCCTGATTATTTCTTTGTCATCAACATTTCCGTTCACAGAAATTATCATATTTTGCGGAGCAAAAACCTGATTGTAATATGCTACAACATCCTCACGAGTAATTGTCGGAATTGTTTTTTCCAAAACTTTTCCCGTTACACCGTATGGCGAACCTTGATAAATTGCTGTTTTAAATTCTTCAAACGCAAGCGAAGACGGTACATCTCTGTTCTTTTGAATAGCGAGGATTTTTTCTGATTTAACTTTGTTAATCTCATGTTCATCAAAAGAAGCGTTGTTGACGATTTCATTCAACAAATCGAACGCAAGATTCAAGTCATTGCGTGTAGTTTTTACAGTAACCGAAAAGGCATCAGAGCCGCTTGACGGGGCTATTTTAATTCCGTTTTGTTCCATTGTTTGTGACAAATCAAGCGATGAATATTTTTTTGTACCTTTCATCATTGTAGTTGCAGTAACTGAAGCAACGCCGTATTTTTTTTCCGTAAAATTTCCGCCTTTGGAATAAATTTCCATTGCGACAATATCGTTCAAAGTATTGTGATTAATTATAAGATTCAAGCCGTTAGACAAAATATATTGAGTAACGGTTTTATCCTGTTTTACAAGTTTTGGCTCGGGAGTTTTAATGTTGCTGATTTTTTTTACATTTTCCTCTTGTATTGAATCGGGAAGCATAACGGAAATTACGGCATGCTGAGGGTTCAGGTATTTTTTTGCAACTCGTATTAAATCTGATTTTGTAACATTTTTTATATTTTGAATATATTCGTTATAATATTTTGAATCTCCGTAAACAAGCGTTGTGTAACCAATTTCGTTAGCTATATTTGAGGCGGATTCTCTGGAATAAAAAGTGTCACGTTCTATAATACTTTTTGCTGTTGAAATTTCTTGAGAGTCAAAATTGCCGTTTCTCAATTTTTCAATTTCATCAAAAACTGCTTTTTTAACTTTGTCTTTGTTTTCTGGAACAAAATTTGCACGGACAAAAATTATGCTGTCATCCTTCATAGAAGCATGCCCTGCCGAAATACTGTAAGCAAGCTGTTTTTGTTCTTTTACGGATTGATAAAGTTTTGATGAACGACCATCACCCAGTATTGTTGCCAAAACATCAAGTGCATAACTGTCTTCTCGATTTTGCTCCGGCACACCTCTAAAACCAATCATCATATAACCTGTTTTAACTTTGTCTTTTGCCTCAATTTGGACTTGCTTGTCTATGTTTGAATCTTTCTTGTATACAGCCTTACAAGGCTTTTTGGTTTCTTTTCTGTTAAAATTCTTTTTAATTAATTCAATTGCTTTATGAGTATCAACATCACCCACAACAACGGTAATCATATTAGACGGGTTGTACCAAGTGTTGTAAAAATCAAGAATTTCTTCACGTGTAATATTTTCTATAATTTCTTTTTTGCCGATAACTTTTCTTTTATACGGATGGTTTGTATAGAAGGCATTTACCATATTTTCATAAAGCTTACTTTCGGGGTTATCATTGTTTTTTGCAATTTCTTCAATCACAACCTTTCTTTCTTTTTCAAGTTCTTTACGAGGGATTAACGGATTCATAAGCATATCTGCATGCAAATCCATTGCGACTTCAAAATAAGAAGAAGGTAGAGTTATATAATAATGCGTAAAATCTTTGCTTGTTGCGGCATTAGTAATTGCGCCTTTTGTTTCCAATATTCTGTCAAATTCTCCTGTCGGATATTTTGTTGTGCCTTTAAAAAACAAATGCTCCAAAAAGTGCGCAACGCCGTTGTTTTTGTCATTTTCGTTAATAGAACCTGTTTTTATCCACGTATCTATAGCAACTATCGGGTTGTCATGGACTTCTTTTATAATTACGGTTTGCCCGTTATCAAGCTTGTATGTTGAATAATCCAAAGCAAATACGGCATTAAATACACCGATTGCCAAAAACATTATTAATATTGCTAATTTTTTCATAATCCGTAAATCCTCATTAATTAAAAAAATATTGTTTTTTACTTTTTTGTCATGTTGAACTTGTTTCAACATCGCCATATCTTACGATTCTGGCATAAATTCAGAATGACAACAAAAAGTAAAAACTAAAAAAATTATACTATGAATCTATTACGAAAATCTTTGTCTTAACATTGTACAGTTGGGGGAATCTGTTTTGTTTTATATTTCATATTGTCAACTGACTCCTACTACTTCTTGAACCTGTGCAAAAAACAAGT
>CAMEWS010000058.1 GCA_945946765.1 uncultured Clostridia bacterium | reverse complement strand
CATTAACAGATATTTTTCTGGTTCTGTTAATTATTATGATGGTTATTGCTCCGACATTTCAATCAAATGACAGCAGTATAAAAATGCCGCAAATAAACAGCGGTTTAAGCGTTGAGCAAAAAAATGCAACAATATCAGTAACTAAAGACGGTTCATTTTTTATAAACGGTAATCCGATACAAGAAAATGAAATCTACAATCAACTTATTGCGCTAAAACCAACACTTGAAAAAAAAGAAATTGTTGTGAAAGCAGATGAAAACGTAAAAAGCAGAGAAATTATGAAAATAATGAAGGCTGCTCAAGATGCAGAATTTGAAAAACTGGTTGTTGCGGGAGAACCTCTTTCTAAAAAAGAACAAAAACAATTAAAAAAATCCCAAACAAAAAGTTTTACCGAACAACAGACACAAGAAACACAACCTGATTATATCTACAAACAAACAGTAGGCGAAATTCCGTCAGACGAGTGAGGAAAGAACAGTGGCAAGCAGAGAACGTAATACATTCAACGACATAAATATAACACCATTAACAGATATTTTTCTGGTTCTGTTAATTATTATGATGGTTATTGCTCCATTGCTGGATCAACAGGGACTAAATTTAGCAGTACCTAACAATGTTGAAGTTCAAGATATAAAACAGGAAAATAAATTAATATCAGTTACGGTTACTGACGATGACAGATATATTATCGATGACAACGAAATTGATTTATCGCAAATTAAACAAGTTATCGAAAATAAATCAAAAGATTTTCCTGAAGGTTTATTGATTCTTGCACAGCCTGAAGCATCCCACGGTGCAGTTGTTAAATTGATGGATAACGCAAGAGATGCCGGAGTTACAAATATTTCTATTTCGGAATCATAAATTAACATAGCCGAAATCTTTACCTTTTAATAATTTAACAATATAATAAAAACATATCGGCAGTATGAAAGTAAAAGATGAGTGACGGGTTAACAGAAAAATTTTTAAAACAAGCTTTCCAATTTCAGGAAGAAAAACATTATAAACAAGCGATAGAAGCTTTGTATAAAGCATTGTGCATTGAAAGTGACAATATAGAAATCTTGTCACAAATTGCGCAACTTTATTATTTAATGAACAATTTTGAACGTGCACTCGAATACGCTGAAAAAATACTGGAAATAAATCCTGAACATGTTGATACTTTAAAAATAGTTATAAATATAAATAAAATCAACAAAAAATATGCAAAAGCTCTTACTTATGCAGAACTTTTGTACAAACTATCCCCTGAAATACAAAATTTTATAACATATCTGGAATTGCTGACAGAATGTAATCAACATAATACAATCATTGATGAAATTGAAAAATCACAATTTAAATACGCTGAAAGAAACAGTGAACAATTATTATTAATTGAAGGCTATTCTCGTTTAAAACTTAATCAAACATTTAAAGCAATAGGAATCTTTCAAGACGTCATTAAATTATATCCTCAAAACACTGATGCAAAATTTTATCTCGGTATAATTTATTATCAAAAACATCAAGATTCCGAAGCGGAAAAATTGTTTAATGAAATACTTGACACTATCCAGTGTGACAAAACATACAATTATTTGGGACTATTAAAACTTGACCAACAAAAAATTGCTGATGCAATTAATTATTTTCAATTTGCAATAAAAATTGAACAAAACAATGCTTATTATCATTACAATTTAGGCACAGCGTACTCTTTAAACGGATGGTTAACTGAAGCTGAAGAATCATTTAAAAGAGCTATTAGGCTGGAGCCGGAAAACATAGTTTACAATTATTCACTTTCATATCTATATTACGAACGCAAAAATTATACTAAAGCGCAAGAAAGTATTGAAAACGTATTATCATTAAAACCAAACTACACAGATGCAATCATATTAAAATCAATGATAAATACATATAACGGCAATATAATTACAGCAAAAAATGAACTGCTTGAATTGTCTGAAAAAATTAAAGATAACGATTTATTATATTACGCAATAGCCAAAATTTATAAAGAATTTCCAATATACAAAGAAGCCATTGAAAACCTACAAAGCGCTTTAAATATTAAACCGACATCATTGGAATACTTAAGTGAACTGGCTGACTGTTACTGTGAAATTGGTGAATATAATATTGCGCAAGATATCATAACTAAAGTTTTATTCCTAAATAAACATTTTATATATGCTCATTTATTACAAGCTAAGATAAACATAAAACAAAAAAAATATAATGAAGCATTAAAAATAGTTAACAACGCAATAAAGCTTGATAACAGTTGCGCAGAAGCATATAAATATCAAGCAGAAATTTATTCTGCCCAAGGTCTTAAAAATCGTTCTATTGACAGTGCAAAAGCTGCACTATCGTTAAACCCTAATGAGCACTCTTATTACGCATTTTTAGCCAAACTATATTTTGATGCACAAGAATTTGAAGAAGCATTTTTATACTACAAAGAAGCCTCAACACTCAATGAATTAAACGTTGATTATTTATATAAGGCTGCACAAGCAGCTGACAAAGCTGATGACTTTGTTAATGCAACTAATTATTATTCTTATACCTTAAGACAAGAACCATTTAATAATTTGATTATTTACGAATATGCAGATTGCTTAAAACGTCATGGCAAAGTCAAACAAGCTCTGACTCTACTGAAAAATAAAATTGATACGGTTGAGTCTGAAAACATTGCTAAAATTTTGCAACAAAAATACGATGAAATAAAAACAGAAGAAAATAAACCACTAATGCAGAAAGTAAGTTCTTTTATCAAAAGCATAAAAAAATAGTATTACCAAACATTAGCACCATATTTTTCCCAAGGTTTAATTTTGGATTTGATAAATTGCTTCATTTCATAAGCAGTCATATTTCTAGTTTTAAGATAATAATTATCAGGAAGCAATTCTAATTCTAAAAGATATTCTTTTAACTTCCTAACAGAAGCTTTTACTCTTTCCTTATGAATAAACTGCCAACCTTTAAAACCACAATCCGGCGGAAATAGTGACCACCCATTGCGAGGAGCACGTCTGCAACAATCAGGTCTTGTAGGGTGAATTGCACACAAATTATCATCAGTAATATAGGGACAATGATAAAAAGTCACCTTTGACTCGTCAAAATCAGGATTTCCTTTTTTTAAAAATTTTAAAATATTTGCAACATGGTCAGGCACAGCTTTTTTTGCATCCTCAACAGAAGGATAACGTTCAAAAATTTCTACAAAAACCTTTGCTTCCTCTTGTCCTTCAGCTGCCAATTGCACTAATTCTTCATGGGTATATGGTGTAGTAATAGCCTTGCAACACTTACCGCACATTTTACACAAATGTTGAGGAAAGTCACTTGTATAGACTACAGATTCGTTTGTAATTTCAACATCCATAAAACAATTATAGTTAAACAAAAAAGTTTTTACAAATTTGAAATTCTCTGGATACTCTTTATAAAGTCTAAATTAGTGATAATATGTAGTTATGGAAAAAAAGTTCAAATTGGTATCAAAACACAAGCCGGCAGGTGATCAGCCAAAAGCAATTGACACACTTGTTGAAGGACTAAAACTTGGTTGCAATGCACAGACGTTACTGGGAATAACAGGATCAGGTAAAACCTTTACAATAGCTAATGTAATTGAAAAAATACAAAAGCCTACGCTTGTAATTGCACATAACAAAACACTTGCAGCACAATTATATAATGAATTTAAAGAGCTTTTTCCTGATAATGCTGTAGAATACTTCATAAGCTATTATGATTATTATCAACCCGAAGCATATATACCAAGAACAGATACTTTTATTGAAAAAACCGCAACAATAAATGAAGAAATTGACAGACTTCGCCACAACACAACTCGAAGTTTATACACAAGAAAAGATGTTATTGTCATAGCCTCTGTAAGCTGTATATACGGCTTAGGTTCACCGGAAAGTTATTATAAAGGTTCGGTAACACTAAAAGTCGGCGCAAATATGGACAGAGACGAACTTTTAAGACATCTTGTTGCCGCACAATATACAAGAAATGATTTGGAGCTTAACCGAGCAAACTTTAGAGCACGCGGTGATTTTGTCGAAGTAATGCCCTCTTATGAGAAAATAATTACTCGCATAAGCTTTTTTGGTGATGAAATAGAAAAAATCACAAGAATAGACAATGTCACAGGGGAAATTTTAGAAACCCCAAAAGAAATTGTCCTATTCCCTGCTGTTCACTATCTTTCCGATGACGAAGACAAAGAGGAAACAATAAGACTCATTAGAGAAGAATTAAAAATAAGGTTAAATCAATTATACGCTCAAAACAAACTGGTTGAAGCTCAACGATTGGAACAGCGGGTAAAATACGACATAGAAATGATAAAAGAAATGGGGTATTGCTCAGGTATAGAAAATTATTCAAGAATTATAGAAAGAAGGACACCCAGCTCTGCACCAAA
The DNA here is from genome assembly GCA_945946765.1 of uncultured Clostridia bacterium. Lineage (GTDB taxonomy): Bacteria > Cyanobacteriota > Vampirovibrionia > Gastranaerophilales > Gastranaerophilaceae > Limenecus. The sequence continues at coordinate 3,297 of CAMEWS010000058.1, read as the reverse complement.
AACACTAATAGACTATTTTAAAGAAGACTTTTTACTTGTTATTGATGAATCACACGTAACAATACCACAACTAAAAGGTATGTACAGAGGTGACGCAGCAAGAAAAGATGTGCTTATCGATTACGGATTTAGACTTCCTTGTGCAAAAGACAACAGACCTTTAACAGATGCTGAATTTTGGGAACGAGTAAATCAAAAAATCTTTATTTCAGCCACACCTTCAGAATTTGAAAGAAAAATTTCCGACCAAATAGTTGAACAAATCATCAGACCTACAGGTCTTGTTGACCCAGAAATTTCTGTCAGACCAACCGAAAATCAAATTGATGATTTAATTACGGAAATACAAACTATTACAGAAAAAAATGAACGGGTTCTTATTACAACATTAACAAAAAGGATGGCGGAAGATTTAACAGAATACATGAATCAAATGGGAATAAAAGTCAGATATCTTCACAGTGAAATACAATCACTGGAAAGGGTGGAGATTCTTAGAGATTTGAGACTCGGCACATTTGATGTACTTGTAGGAGTTAACCTCTTAAGAGAAGGCTTGGATATCCCGGAAGTATCGTTAGTCGCAATTATGGATGCAGACAAAGAAGGTTTTCTACGATCAGAAACAAGTCTTATTCAAACAATAGGACGTGCTGCAAGAAACGCTTGCGGAAAAGTCATTATGTATGCCGATAAAATGACAGACAGCATGCATGCAGCAATATCAGAAACAGTAAGAAGAAGACAAATACAAATTGAATACAATAAACAGTACAATATTATTCCAAAAACAATTAAAAAACCTATTGAAAATAATTTACTTCAACTTGTATCCAGTTACAGAAATTTGGAAGATATAGTAGCTGAAGAACTTGTAGAAATGAACCTTTCTATCAAAGACATTCCCAAACTTATACAAAAGCTAGAAAAAGACATGCACAGTGCAGCAAAAGTTTTAGATTTTGAACGTGCGGCAGAAATACGAGATCAATTGAAAAAATTAAGAGAAATGTCAAAGGCTAAAAAAAATTAGTACATAATATTTTTACTTTCTATATCGTAATGTAACTGTCCCCAATAATCAGATATACAAGCTACAAAAAAGCATGTAAAAAAGGAAGATAAATATACAAACAGTCCGCCAAATTCAAAAAAGTTATAAACCAAAAACAAAATTGGAGCCGCAACAAATATTCCAAAAACACAAAGAAAAACTAAAGATAACATTGTATAGCCCATAACATCGGTAATTCCTGATGAAATAAAAGAAAACTTTAATGCATCATTAACATCATAGTTATTAGAAAATGAAATTAAAGCAGTAGCATATATTGAAAAAATAAAATATCTAATCATCCATAACGAAATTAACTGAGGAATTCCTTCAAAACTAAACAAATTAATAACAAAATTTACAACAAAATAGCCTATCAACAAATAAGGCACAGATATAAAAAAAGCTTTACTTGCTACATTAAAATACAATACAATATCAAAATTGGGCAGTGTTTCAATACGCTGATGGATACGATTATTGATTATCATACCCGAAAACCCTAATAAAAAGAATGTTATTACTAAAAATATAATTATATTTGCAAAATTTAAATCATCTGTTATTGATACAAAAGAACAAAGAAAGTATATTAAAACACTAAACCCTCCAAGCTTAAGAAGAGCATAATTGTCATGAAGCACAGATCTGATTGAATCAATAATTGACGCCATTAATTTGTCCTTTGAACATATTATAGTATTTATTATATACAAAAAGCAAACCTCTTTATATACTATTAAATTTTGAAAAATTCAATCTAATTACATATTGACCAACTGGTCAATAAAGATTAACCCAATGGTTGTAGAAATAAAAATTGATATATACATAATAATAATATGAGGGGAGAAGTGTATGCTAAACAGACTTTCCGGTCAAGACGTAATAAATCAAAATACAATAAAGAATAACAATATTGGAAAGCTTACTAATTCCACAAAAAATCCATATGCTAATACTGATCAAAATCTTTTGATTGATGAAACAAGCATATCTAATGAAGCAATGGCATTATACCAGAGAGATTTAGATATTAAAAAATTCACATCACTAGCTATGTCAAATCCTGAAAATACTGACCACAACAATCTTGTTGTGCAAAATGTTTTTAACATAATGGATTCAGATTTTGAAAGTAAAATAATAGATGGAATTTTTAATAACAGAAGTTTTATTAATGATTTATTTGGGTAATAAATTAGGTAATATATGGAACTGGAAAACTTAAGCAATGATACAACACTTTCAAGCATAAAAGAAGATGAAAATGAGAGTGTTTCTATTGAAAATATAGAAAAAGCTTACAATTTTTACGATAAAGGAAAATATACCGAAGCTCTTTCCATAGCTGAAAGTAATACTCAAATCTCATCAACCAGTAACGGTCAAGTTTTAATAGGGAATTGTTATTACAAGTTAAACAACACAGAAAAAGCATTGTCATGTTGGAAAAGAGCTGTATCAATATCACCCTTGGAATATACTGCATACTTGAATATCGGGAATGAATTATACAAGAAAAAAAATATTAACGAAGCTATTTTGAATTGGCATTTAGCCTGCAGTATCATGCCCGAAAACCCTCGTATAAATCTTAATCTTGCAAACGCATACAATCAAAAAGAAAATAGAATACAAGCTACAAAATATTTTGAAAAATATTTAAAATACGAAAAAAATATACATTCTCCGGAATACATACAAGTTAAGCATATTTTTACTAATTTAACAGCAAAAGTAGATTTTTACTCAAAAAAAGTTGAAGAATACAAACAACAAAAAGACTTAAAAACTATAGCGGCTCTTTATTTAAAAATGGTTTATACATATGCCAATTTACCTGCAATTTACATAAATATTGCAGAGATTTTTATGTTTGATAAAAACTACGAAAAAGCCCTTGAATTTTACAAAAAAGTCTATCTAAATTTTCCACATACACCTCAAGTTGTATTAGAAATAGCAAATTTATATTATCTTCTGAACCAAACCTCATATGCTTATGTATACTACAAAAGAGCATTAGATTTAGTGCCGGATGGTACATCATTTGCAAATAAAATCAGATCAAAATTATCATCACTCTACTCTGTGGTATCAGATGAAGAAATACTAAATACACATTTAGAAAAAGCAAGACATGCAGAAAGCAATAATGAATACGAAATCGCTATAGATGAATATGAAAATTACAATATTTTATCGGAATCAGAAAAGCCCGATATACAGCAAAAAATAGA
>CAMEWS010000057.1 GCA_945946765.1 uncultured Clostridia bacterium | reverse complement strand
TTTTGCACAGGTTCAACAAGTAGTCGGAGTCAGTTGACAATATGAAATATAAAAATATAAGATAATAATTTATGCTTAAAAACCTGAGAAATTTTTTAAAAGAAAACAATTTGGATTATCTGCTTGTAAACACAACTGATGAATTTTTGGTTGAGTATAACGAGCTTTGCAACTGTGCTCGCTATTTTGTTACGGGGTTTACGGGTTCTACGGGTGATGTGCTTGTGTCCGCCGACAGTGTGTGGCAGTTTGTGGACGGACGTTATCATGAGCAGGCGGATTCGGAAGTTAACCATAAAACAACAACGGTTGTAAAACTTCAACTCGGGCAAAGTTTTTTGAACGAACTTGTTGAACGCATAGAACCAAATACCGTAATAGGTGTCGTTTCAGATAAAATTTCTTTGAATTTTTACAAAGCATTAAAATTTAAACTTGATAAAAAACACTGCAAAATAAAATCCTTAGAAATTGACCCCGTAGGGCTTTTTACGGAGCTTAAACAAGGTGGAAAGCCTCAAACAGTAAAACAAATAAGCCTTGAAATTGCAGGCATGAGTGCCGATGAAAAATTTAAAAAGCTTGCACGTAAACTTAAGTCGGATGAATTATATCTTGACACACACCTTGAAAATATTGCCTATCTGACAAATTGCAGACAGTATAAAACGCCTTTTTCGTCAACTTTTAAGGCGAAAATGCTTGTGACAAAACAAAAGGCTCAAATTTATACTAATGAAGAATTTGAAACACCAATAGGTAAACATTTTGAAATCTTGCCTTTATTGGATTTTGATAAAAATATTAAAAAATTGTGTCGTAATTCAGAGCTGGTTTCTGAATCTTCAGGGATGTCTGTCAAAGTTTTATTTAACCCTAAAACTATAAATTATCACGATTTTAAACTTATAAAATCAAAAGCTCAAGAATCTTCTGTTGATTATATTAAAGAGATGAAGGCGATTAAAAATGATGCGGAAATTGCACATTTTAAAAAGAATTTTAAAAGAACTGATAATGTAGTAAATAAAACTTTTGAATTACTGCAAAGCAAAGATGATTTGTCGGAAGCCGAAATATCCGATTTTGTGGAAGAAGAATACAAGACACAAGGTGCAACACAATTAAGTTTTAAAACAATTCTTGCTGCTGGGACTAATTCTTCTATTATTCATTATTCTCATCCGTCAAGAGAGGTCAAAGTCAAAGACGGTGACTTTGTTTTGCTGGATTGCGGCGGACATTTTGAGGGAGGATATTCTACGGATATTACTCGAACTTTTCTTAAAGGCAATCCCTCTAAGCTTCAAAAACAAGTTTATACAACGGTTTTGAAAATGTTTTTGAATGCGTATCATTATAAAGTTACACCAAAAACGACAGGTTTTACTTTGGACAGGGTTGCCCGTAAAATACAGGCACAATCGGGTCTTGAGGATTTTAATTTTAATCACGGACTGGGGCACGGAGTAGGAATAAGCGTTCACGAAAACCCGCCGACAATTTCTTGCGGGCAAATGGGGAAAAGAGTGTTAAAACCCAATATGGTGTTTACTATAGAACCCGGGCTCTATAAAACAGGGTTTGGCGGGGTAAGGCTTGAAAATACGGTTTATCTTGCAAAAGTAAACGGAGAATTAAAAATTCAATCTTTCTCGCATGTTCCGTTTCAAGAAAATGTCATTGATTACACGATGTTAAACAAACAGGAGCTAAAATGGCTTAAAGATTGGCAGGCGGGCAAATGTTAGAAATCACAAGTGTTTCAAATTCAAAAGTAAAAGAAACCGTAAAACTTCATCAAAAAAAATACAGGACTGAAACGGGATTGTTTTTAATTGAAGGCTATAAGCCAATATATGAAGCATTTTTAGAAAAAGCAGAGATAGAAACGGTTTATACAACAGAAAAATATTTAAAGAAATTTGAGTTTGTCAAAGATAAAATTGTGCTTGTCACGGGTGCCGTGATGGAAAAAATTTCTACTACGGATTCTGCTTGCGAGGCGGTTGCAGTGGCAAAGCAGATTAATATCTCTTTGGAAAATATTAAAAATAAAACAAGGATTGCTTTGCTTGAAAACACAAAAGATGCCGGCAATTTGGGTACATTAATGCGTTCCGCAGCAGCTTTTAAGATAGACGCAATCATTTTGTGCGGAGATACAATTGACCCTTACAACCCTAAAGTTGTGCGTTCTACAGTGGGAGGGTTGTTTAAAGTCCCCTTTGTAAAAGCTGATTTTTCCAAAGTTAAAGATATATTTAAAAATTACAATTTTATTGCTACCGTTGTAAATCACAATGATGTTGTTGAGCCACAAACAATAGATTATACAAAACCTTTTGTAATTATGCTTGGCTCAGAGGCTGACGGGCTGACTCAAGAAACCGTTGAAGCAGCAAATATTAAGACAACTATCCCTATTTCAAAAAAAACCGAGTCTTTAAATTTGAGCGTAGCAGGATCGATATTGTTTTATATTTCTGCAATGGAATAAATGATTCATTTTCTTGATTTTTTTTATTTATATTAACAAAGTGTAATATCCAACTTGGCTATTTATTGTTTTTTCTGCATTATTTTCTGTTTTTTTGCTACAATTGTCATGCAAATTTAATAAAATATCTATAAATCAAAGGGGTATAAGAGAGGCAAAAAATGAAAAACAAGAAATTAATGTTTTGGTTTATTATTGCACTTGTTATTGCGGCAGCTGTAATAATAGTCAAAAAGCCGACAAAACTCGGTTTAGATCTTGTCGGCGGTTCAAGATTGGTGCTTGAAGCACAGACTACTGACACAATTGCAAAAATCACACCTGATATGATGAGCAGTTTGCAATTCGCTATAGAAAACAGAATTAATGCACTTGGCGTTGCAGAAACTGTTGTTCAACAAACTGGTGAAAAAAGACTTTTAGTAGAAATTCCAAGCATTTCCGACCCTGCAAAAGCAAAAGAGTTTTTGGGTGAAACTGCGGAATTGGAATTTAAAAAACCTAAAGACCCTAATGACCAATACGGTACATCAGGTTGGGTGCCTACGGGTTTGACAGGTAAAGACGTAAGAAAAGCATTAATTTCTACAAACCCCGGAGGTCAGTGGGTTGTATCTTTGGAATTTAACGACAAAGGGGCTAAAAAATTCGGTCAGTTGACAACAGAACTTGTCGGCAAGCCAATGGCAATATTCTTTAACGGAAAAGAACAGTCTTCTCCTGTTATTCAAGAACCTATTCTCGGCGGACATGCTCAAATTTCAGGCGGTGATTCGGGTTTTGCTTATGAAGAAGCAAAGAAAACAGTGGATTTGTTAAACGCAGGTGCGTTGCCTGTTCCCGCTAAAATCATTGAAGAAAGCCTTGTTGGTCCGACACTCGGTGCTGATAGTATTGCAAAAAGTAAAACCGCCGGTGTTATCGGTATAGGTTTAGTAATGATATTTATGCTTGTTTACTATCGTTTGCCGGGGTTGATTGCAAACATTGCTTTGATAATTTATTCATTGCTTGTGTTTGCTATATTTAAAATAGTTCCCGTAACATTGACTCTTGCGGGTATTGCGGGTTTTATCCTCAGTATAGGTATGGCTGTTGATGCAAATATTCTTATTTTTGAAAGAACAAAAGAGGAATTAAAAGCCGGAAGAACGCTTTTTACAGCTATTAATACAGGTTTTGACAGAGCATTTACATCAATTTTTGACTCCAACATGACTACAATTATTACTTGTGTAATCTTGTATTTCTTAGGTACAAGCCTTGTTAAAGGTTTTGCCTTGACATTGATTATCGGGGTTGTAACAAGTATGTTTACTGCTATTACCGTTACAAAAAACTTTATGCACCTTTTATTCGGTGCAGGTCAGCTTAAACATCCGGGCTGGTTTGGCATAAAACAATCCGAAATCGGCAAAGCTTATGAAGCTACCGAAACTAAGAAAGAAAAAGCTAAATTCGGTATACTGGACTAGGATTTTGACAACTTCCCCGCAATCCTAAACTTTTTTAGGGTGAGCCACCATTAATATTGGATTGGTAGGGGCACAGAAAGAACAATCAAGGAGAAAAATAAATGAGTGAAACAGTTTTACATCAACACAAATGGATTGATGTCGTAAAATACAGATGGGTCTGGTTTGGCTTGTCACTGTTATTGATATTACCGGGGCTGTTTGCAATGGGGTATCTTATGGTTACGTCCCCTGAGCATTATCCCGTAAAAGTAGGTATCGACTTTACGGGCGGTACAATTACTCAGTATTCCGTTTCAAACGATGTTAATAACGAAGAAGTTGAAAAAATCAGAACCAAGTTGGAAAAAGCAGGTATTGAAAACCCCGTAATTCAGGTTCTAAAATCAAGCAATACAATTTCTAAAGTGGAAAATGTTAAACCGACAACAGTTATTTCCGTAAAAACAGCATTTAAAGGAAATGATAAAAACGCTGCTAACGATATCGGAAACGTTATAAAAGCGGATTATCCTGATGCAGAATTGGTTCAAGTCAGCTCTATAGGTCCTTCGTTGGGTAAAGAGTTGTTTATAAATTCTATGTACGCTTTGGGGCTTGCATTTTTAGGTATTGTTGTTTATCTGTCTTTCAGATTTCAGCTTGATTATGCACTTATTGCATTGATGACACTGTTTCACGACGCTTTGTTTGTAATAGGTTTCTTTGCAATTATGGGTATTTTCTTTGATGTTCATATTGATGCGTTGTTTATTACTGCAATTCTTACGGTAATAGGATTTTCAATTCACGATACAATTGTTGTATTTGACAGAACAAGAGAAAACTGTAGATTTCTTGCCAAAAAAGCAACTTTCCCCGAAATTGTTAATGCAAGTGTAAACCAAACTCTTGCAAGAAGTATCAATACTTCTTTAACAACATTGATTACTTTGGGCGCTTTGTATATCTTTGGCGGTGAAACTACAAAAGATTTTGTTCTTGCAATGCTAGTAGGTATTGCTATCGGTACATATTCAAGTATTTTCTTTGCCTCAACATTGCTTGATTGGTGGAGAGAAAGACAAGAAGCAAAAGGCAAACGTAGCGGAGCAGTTGCATAATGACTCAGGAAAAATCTCTTGCACAGTTTGTATCGGAATTAAGAGAAAAAATCGGATTATCTCAAACAGGGCTGGCTAAAAAGTCAGCTCTGCCTTTGAAAACAATAGAAGATATTGAATCCGGTCAAGAACTTTTTCTTGCCTCTACTATAAGGCAAAAACTTGCTAATGCGCTAAAGATTAAACCTGCTGAACTTAAGCAATATGAAAAGCATCCTGATTTGTCGTTAATGCCCGATACAGAAGTAACGGTGTTTATCAAAAATCAAATCCTTGCAAATGATGTTGCAGATTTGGAGTGTCCTGTATGTGGGTCAAAGTTGATTACACGCATTGCAAAGATGTATGATTTGGAAGACAATTTAGTGCTTGTACCAAAAGCACGTTGTACCACTTGCCCGTTTCAGATTAAGGGGTAGATGGAAATTTGTAATAACAATAATATCTTTTAGTACCTTTGTGTAATAAACTACAGAAAGTTATTTAAACAACAATAAGCTCGATTAGTTCGATGGCTATGTAATTATTAAAGGTGTAGGGTATCTCCTTCTTCGTTCCGATAGATGCCTCCGGCACTTATAGTCACTCCGAAGAACATACCCTACCTTTTTATAGCCCGAGTTATCGAGAATGAGTTTAAATTATTCTGTGAGAATGAAACAGCAGGTACTAAAAGATATTATCGTTATTACATTTGTTTACACAAAAATTTTACATTAAACCCTGTCTGTTATAATATTTTAGAAGGTTACACTACATTAATAACAGAATCTAGGTATAAAATGGACAGTAATAAATTAAGAAATATCGCAATTATTGCTCACGTTGACCATGGTAAAACAACTTTGGTTGATTGTATGTTAAAACAATGCGGCGTATTTAGACAAAATGAAGTTGTACAAGAACGTGTTTTAGACAGTAATGACCTTGAAAGAGAAAGAGGCATTACCATTTTGGCTAAAAACGTGTCAGTACAATATAACGGATACAAAATTAATATTGTAGACACCCCCGGACACGCAGATTTTGGTGGTGAAGTAGAACGTGTATTGGGTATGGTTGATGGTGCATTGCTTATTGTTGATGCAGCGGAAGGACCTATGCCTCAGACAAGATTTGTATTGCAAAAGGCTTTGGAATTGGGTATCAGAGTTATTGTTGTAATCAACAAAATTGACAAACCTGCTGCAGACCCTGATGAAACCTTAAATAAAGTGTTTGATTTGTTTACGGAACTTACTGATGATGAATATTTAATTGATTTCCCCGTAATTTATTCAAGCAGTTTGCAAGGCTTTGCAAAAAAAGAACTTGAAGACGAATCAAAAGATATCATTCCGTTATTGGATTCGATTATAGAAAACGTAAAATCACCTGTTGCAGATGCAACAAAAGATTTGCAATTCCACGTTACAACATTGGATTATAACGAGTATGTAGGCAGAATCGCAATTGGTCGTATTGTTAACGGTTCTATGAAGTCACAAGAACAAGTTAGCCATATTCATACGGATGGCACTGTTACAAGAGGGAAAATTATTAAACTCTTTGGTTTTGAAGATTTAGGTCGTGTGGAAATTCAAGAAGCCCATGCCGGAGATATTGTCGGAATTGCAGGTTTCCCTGATATTCAAATTGGCGAAACAATTGCTTGTCTTGAAAATCCTGAGGCTTTGCCATTAATAAAAATTGATGAACCTACTTTGCAAATGAATTTTTCCGTTAACAACAGCCCGTTTGCAGGTCAGGAAGGCAAGTTTGTAACTTCAAGACAGTTAAGAAAAAGACTGTATCAGGAATTGGAAAAGAATGTTTCTTTAAGGGTTGAAGACACTGATTCAACGGATGTATTTAAGGTCTCAGGCAGAGGCGAACTCCACTTGAGTATTCTTATTGAAACAATGCGCCGTGAGGGGTATGAGTTTCAGGTTTCAAAACCCGAGGTTATTTATAAAACAATTAACGAAGAAACTTATGAACCTTTTGAAGATTTACTGATTGATGTTCCCGAAGAATGTGCAGGCGGATGTATTGAAAAACTTGCAGGACGAAAAGGTGAAATGCTAGAAATGCAAGCTGTTGGCACACGTTCTAAAATGAGATTTATGATTCCTTCTCGAGGTCTTATCGGGTTCAGAGGTGAATTTATCAGAATGACCAGAGGCGAAGGTATTATGAACCATACTTTTGCTGAATATAAACCGTATGCCGGGGATATTAACCGTCAAAGAATGGGTTCACTTATTGCTTTTGAAGAAGGTGAAGCTGTTCCCTATGCTCTGGCTCAATTTGAAGACAGAGGCGTGTTTTTTGTTGTTCCCAAGACAAGAGTGTATAGAGGTATGATTGTCGGTGAGTGCAACAGACCTCAAGATATTGCGGTAAACGTTTGTAAAACTAAAAAACTTACAAATATGAGAACTGCGACAGCTGATGTTATGGTTACATTACAAGCTCCTCGTATTCTGTCTTTGGAAGAGTGCTTGGAGTATATTTCTGATGATGAACTTGTTGAAATAACCCCCCAAAATATAAGAATGAGAAAATATGACCTTGTTAAATTAAGGTAGATGATTCTAGGATGTGTATAAAACATAAAAAAACAGCTATTAAAAATAGCTGTTTTTTCGTAATTATTTCATATTGTCAACTGACTCCGACTACTGTCTTGGATTTTCTCCACGCTCA
>CAMEWS010000056.1 GCA_945946765.1 uncultured Clostridia bacterium | reverse complement strand
TGTTTTTTGCACAGGTTCAACAAGTAGTAGGAGTCAGTTGACAATATGAAATATTGTTGGGGTAGAAACCCCAACCTACTTTCTTTCTATTATAAGTTTGCAATGACAATAAAATCGTCTTTGCGAGGCGTAGGGCATTGCAAATTGCAAAAATTGAATTCACTAAGCAATCTTTGGAAAAGGTAAGCAAGTCAATGTGGTGCAAATAATTGCACCTTACAGATTTAATTCACTCCAAAAAGTACGGAGTATTTACGGGTGACAAAAGCTTGGAGCAAAAACGACTGTTGCTATAATTAAAATTGTTGATATGTTCAAGATAATTCATTTTTATGCCCATTGCCTTTAGTCCGACAGGTGCTTGAGGTATGGCAAAAAAGGAATAAAGATTTTTAATACAATTTTTAATATACGACACATTAAACTCCCACAAAATTGTTTTTAATATATAATCTAATTAACGAAATTTTTAATTAAGTCAAATATGGATTTGACGAGAGAAAGGATACTGACATTATGGCAGGAAAAGTAACAAAAGAAATGGGACTAATTGAGATAGTTCAAAATTATCCGGAAGCATTAGAAGTTTTTGCAAAATACGGTCTTGGCTGTATCGGATGTGCTGCTGCAAGATTTGAAAACCTTGAAGCAGGTGCAAAAGTTCACGGTGTAGACCCCGATGTTATGGTTGCGGAAATCAATGCATTAATTGAAGGATAGGTTAATATAATAATTTTATGTCATTGCTGAATATTTCGGCAATGACATTTTTTATCTTATTTTTATATTCCTTGCAATATCTCTGTCCATGTCTTTTTTTGCAATGGCTTCACGTTTGTCGTGCAATTGTTTACCTTTTGCCAGTGCAATTTCAATCTTTGCCCAACCGTTTTCCAAAAACACATTAAGCGGAACAATTGTGTATTTTTCTTTCTTAACTTTGCCGAGCATTTTTAAAATTTCTTTTTTATTCAAAAGCAGTTTTCTTTTGCGTGCAGGGTCGGGGTTAAAGCGGTTGCCTTGTTCATATGGGTTAATATGCGTATTGTAGAGCCAAACCTCGTTGTCTTCAATTTTTGCAAATCCGTCTTTGAGGTTTATTGCTCCTTTTCGGATTGATTTAATCTCTGTACCCGTCAAAACCATGCCTGCATTAAATTTTTCAATAATGAGGTAATCGTGAAAAGCTTTTTTGTTGTTTGCTACAATTTTTTTGCCCATGTTTGCCTTTATTTTGTCTGTGCGGCTTTACTTAATTAACTATATGGAAAAATTAAAAAAATTCTTTTAATTTTTCGATTTTTTCTTTTTCATCAGATTCAAAATATATTCTCAACAACGGTTCCGTACCGCTTGGGCGGATAAGCACCCACGTTCTTTTGTCGTCAAGATAATATTTGATTCCGTCTTTTGTGTCTTTGTAATCAACCTCGTAATCAGCTATAGTTTCAAGCGAAGAATATTTTTTCATCAAAATTTCAAGCTGAGTACGGTCTTCGAGTTTTATATCAATTCTTTCGTTAATAAAAACACAACCGGCTTTTTGTTTCAATTCTTCTTGGAGTTCCCACATCGGTTTGTCTTCGTAAGCAATCATTTCCAAAACCAACAGGTCGGCAAGTATGCCGTCTTTTTCGGGAATATGACCTTTAATACTCAAACCGCCTGATTCTTCACCGCCGATAATAATATCATGTTCACGCATTGCAGCACCCACCCATTTGAATCCTACAGGTGTTTCAATAACATCAATATCATATAGGTCGGCGATTATATCAAGCATTAAACTTGTACCTACGGTTTTAACAAGCTTGCCCGAATAATTTTTATTTTTAATAAGGTGGTTTAAAAGCAGCGCAATAATTTCGTTTGGAGTTACGTACTCTGCTTTTTCGTTAATAATTCCGAATCTGTCGCCGTCACCGTCATTGCTAAGCCCGATAGCACTTGTTCTGTGCGTAATTAATTCTATCAACTCCTGCAAATATTTTGCTTTTGGCTCGGGCATACCGCCGCCAAAATTGGGGTCATGGTTCATGTGAAGTGATTCAAAACTAATGCCGTTACGTCTTAAAAGTTCGTCAAAATAACCTATACTTGCGCTGTACAAGCCGTCATAAATTATTTCTCCGTCATCATCTTCACGTGTAAAATATTCTCTGATTTTTTCAAAATCAATAAGGGCTTCAATATGTTTAAAATAAGGTTCTTTAAAGGATTTAAATTCTACATCGTGTCGGTGAACGGATTTAAACGAAATATTTTCAATATTGTTTATGTTTTCGACAATTGCGTTAGTGATTTCCGTAGTTGCTGGGCCTGCATAATCAGGTATAAATTTGATTCCCAAGTATTCCGGCGGATTGTGTGAGGCTGTAAACATCAGTGCATCCGCATTTAAGAATTTTGCATTATAAGCAAGTACGGGAGTGGGAATAACAGTATCGGACACGGTAACCTTAAACCCTGCATCGGCAAGGATATTTGCGGAAAATTTTGCAAATTCTTCTGCCATGTTTCTCGGGTCATAGCCAATAATAATCGGTTTTTTAATCCCGTCTTTATCCATAACGTATTGAGCAATTGCTTTTGTTACAATTTCAACATTCTCAAAGTTAAAATCTTTGCCTACAACGGCTCTCCAGCCGTCTGTTCCAAATTTTATCGCATGTGCGTTATTTGTCATTTTTTAAACCTTTTTGTACAATAATATATAAATGTTTAAATAACGTTTGCTAAAACTCTTAACCTGCCGTCATGCCAAACTTGATTCAGCATCTGTAGATTATGCAGACCCTGAAACAAGTTCAGGGTGACAATTTACTAATAATTTAAGTTAGTAAATAAAATAAGTATATTTAGCAACATTATATACACATTTATTGTACCAAAGAAACATTGCAGGGCAAAATGATTGAGATAAATAAAGAAATCAAAGAACTTTTGTTTTTAGGGCCGCAAGGTTCATATTGTGAAATTGCTAAGAATCAATTTTTAAAAATACTTCCTTCAAAAGATATTGAACAAAAGCCGTTTTCTACGGTAAAAAATATCATAAAATATGTTCAGGACAACGAATTTGCCGCTGCGGTTATTCCTGTGGAGAATTCCATAGAAGGCATTGTAAGAGAAACCGTTGACAATATCATTAACCTTAATGATGACAGAGTTCAAATTACGGCAGAAACAGTGATACCCGTAAATCATTGCCTTGTTTCCAAAGCAGGCAGTATCGGGAAAATAAAAAAAATAATTTCTCACCCGCAGGCACTTGCACAATGCCAAAATTTTATTGCAAAATATTTTGAAGGAAACGTAGAGCAAATAGAAAAAGCCTCTACAAGCCGTGCCGCACAAGAACTTTTGGTGTTAGACGACTCTTTTGCCGCTATTGCAAATGCAAGAACTGCTGAGTTGTTTAATTTGAATATTCTTGCAAAAAACATTAATGATGAACAGGATAACAAAACAAGGTTTGTTATGCTTTCACGCTGCACAACAAAATCAACAAGCCAAGACAAAACAAGCATTGCGTTTGCAACAAAAAATACTGCAGGGGCATTGGTGAAAGTTTTGAATGTGTTTGATGCATTGAATATAAATCTTTTGTATATTGATTCTCGACCTTCTCGCAAAAATTTGGGTGAATACATATTTTTTGTGGATTTTGAAGGACATATTGAAGATGAAACAGTACAAAAAGTTTTGGATTTAATCAGGTTAAACACTAATTTTATTAAAGTTTTGGGTACTTACAGACGGTTTTAAGTTTTAAGTTATCGGCTTGGTAAAGCTGACCTACGGGGCTGTTAAATATTTTCCGATACAAACTCGCTTATTTTTTTCAATCCTTGACGTAAGACGTCAGTATCCTTGCAAAAACCGACTCTAAAACAATGTTCTTCTTCAAAGCAAAATCCTGGAGTGAGAAAAACACCCTTTTCTTTTGCCAGTCTGTCACACAAAACTTTAGAACTCATATCAAAATCATAATGAACAAGCGCAGTTGTTCCACCATGTGGCTTTATATAAGAAAAATGTGATTCTGCGTTTATCCAATTATCAAGAATTTTTAAACATTCATTTACAACCTTGTTGTTCCGCTCAAGAATTTTGTTTGCATGTTTTAATGCCAAAGCTGCAATTGCCTCATCGGCAACGGAGCAAGAAATCATGTTGTATTCTCTGTGAGAAAAACAGTTTTGTATAACATCTTTGTTTTGGCTTGCTATCCAGCCCAAGCGTACTCCTGCAAGGGAAAATAATTTTGACATAGAGCATACGCTTATTGCGTTTTCGTACAAATCAGAAAGTGAAACAGGTGTAAAAGCACCAAGACCACGATAAACTTCATCGCTTAAAATATATGCTCCAACGTTTCTTGCAATTTCTACAATTTCTTTTAGCATATCCTCGGGAATCACTGCTCCTGTCGGGTTGTTAGGGTTGTTTATGCAAATAAGTTTTGTGTTAGATGTGACAAGTTTTTTCAATTCATCTATATCGGGCAAAAATTTGTTTTCTTTACGCAATTTCAAACAGTGAACATTCGCTTTTAAAGAAGCGGGAATGGAATAAAGCTGTTGATATGTTGGAATTATAGAAACTACTTTGTCATTAGGCTCTGTTAATGAATAAAAAACAAGATGATTTGCACCTGCTGCACCGATTGTCGGGATAATGTTTTGCGGTGCAATATTTTTATACAATTTTGACACCCTGCAGGTAAAATCAGGATTGCCTTTTATAAAACCGTAACCGAATTTTTGGGAACACAAGTTGTTTAAAAATGCGGTTTTATTTTCACCCGTAAGGTTAAAAAGTTCGTCTAAAGTAAGTGTTTTGACCGTTGTGTTGCCAAGGTCGTATTTTGAATACTGTTCGTATTCGTTCATCCATTCTTCTACTTTAAACGTGTCTATGTGCATAAATTTATTTTATATCAAAAGTTTTTAAGAAATTAAAGGTGCGTTTTATAGCACCTTTAATTTATCAATATTTATCATCGCCAGTAAAAAATAAATTACACACCAACTTCTTGTGGGCTGATTTGTTTACCGATTATCGGAGCAATTTTTTCGATATCATTTTTTAAAGCTTCGAATTGTTCGGGATAAAGTGATTGAGCACCATCACACAAAGCAGTGTCAGGGTCATTGTGTACCTCGATAATCAAGCCGTCACAACCTGCGGCAACCGCAGCACGTGACATGGGTGCAACTTTATCACGCAAGCCCGTACCATGGCTCGGGTCAACTATAATCGGCAAGTGGCTTAGCTTTTTAACAACGGGAATAGCGGATAAATCAAGAGTATTTCTTGTAATTCTTTCAAAAGTTCTGATACCTCTTTCGCAAAGAATTACTTCTCTGTTTCCGCCGGACATTACATATTCTGCTGCCATTAAAAGTTCTTCTATTGTATTGGACATACCTCTTTTAATCATAACAGGCTTATTAATATAGCCAAGTTCCCTAAGCAAATTAAAGTTTTGCATGTTACGTGCGCCGACTTGTAAAATATCGACATATTTTAAGCAAAGCGGAATTTGTGAAATTTCCATAACTTCGCTTGTTACAGCCATTCCATAACGGTCTGCGGCATCTCTTATGATTTTTAAACCTTCTTCACCCAAACCTTGAAAAGCGTAAGGAGAAGTTCTCGGTTTAAATGCACCGCCACGCAGGATTTTAACACCCATTTTAGAAAGTTTTTTTGCGGTTTCGTCCATTTGTTCATAACTTTCAACGGTACAAGGTCCTGCAATCAGTCCGATGTTGTCACCACCAAATTTTACACCGTTAATCTCAATAATGGTATCTTCGGGTTTGAACATACGACCTGCAAGTTTGTAGCTTGATGAAATCCTGATAACTTCTTTAACCCCTTGCAAAAGTTCAATATCACGAGGGTCAACGATTTTCCCACCTACGGCCCCGATTACTGTTTGTACTTCACCTTTTGAAACGTGTGCATCAAAGTTTTTTCTTTTAATATGGCTTACAACCGCTTGGATTTGTTCGTCTGTTGCGCCGGGGTTCATTATTATCAGCATATTTTTTCCTTTTTATTAATGTTTCATAGCAAATTAAAAATTTTTTTGCGTTAATACTCATGATAGTACTATAAAAATTATTTTTGTAGTAGAATATTTATCACGTTGAATATTTTTTTATTGAAACAGGCAAAACATTAATGATAAAATTTTCCAAAAAAACATATAAATCGCACAGAAATACTGACGATTCCCAATGCGAAATAAAAGCACCTTTAGTTGATGCATTAGAAAATTTTTATAAAAATCCGATGATGCAGTTTCATATACCGGGACACACTGCAGGTAATGCAGTACACCCAAAGTTTAAAAAACTTATCGGTGAGCGGGCAATGCTTTTGGATACAACTGATGAATTTGACAATCTCGGTACTTTACACCCCGCAACAGGCCCGATTAAAGAGGCTCAAGAATTGGCTGCACAAGCTTTTGGTGCTCAACGCACATTCTTTTTGCTTGGAGGTTCAACAATCGGAAACCTTACCCTTGCAATGTGTATGTCTAAAAAAGGCAAAAAAGTAATTGTAAACAGAAATTGTCACCGCTCAATTCTTACAGGCATGATTATTTCAGGTGCGGAGCCGATATGGATTTTGCCTGAAAAACTCGAAGAATGGGCTTTGTGGGGAGAAATTGAACCTGCTTCAATAGAAAAAGCTTTGCAGGAAAATGATGATGTGGCAATGGTATGGATTACAAACCCAACTTATGAAGGTGTTGTGTCGAATGTCAAAGAGATTGCTAGAATCTGCAAAAAATATGATGTTCCATTAATTGTTGATGAGGCTCACGGCTGTTTGTGGAATTTTAACAAACATTTGCCTGAATCTTCATTACATTTGGGAGCAGATGCAGTTGTTCATTCTCTACACAAAACCGGCGGAAGTATGTCACAAAGCTCAATGCTGCATATTACCAAAGGTTCTAAATTTGACCCTGATGAAATTGAAAGAACTTTACAGCTTTTACAAACAACCAGTCCTTCCATGCTTTTAATGGCAAGCCTTGATGCGGCAAGGGCAAATCTTGAATCTAAAAAAGGTAAAAAGCAGTTGAGTCGTGCAATACAATATGCCAACTATGTCAGGAAAAAACTTCAAAAGTTGGAAGGCGTTCATGTTCTTGAGGCTACGGAAAACTTTAATCAGGATATAACCAAAGTGTTTGTGCGTGTAGACGGATTGTCAGGCAAGCGTTTGGAAAGCATATTGGAAATTGATTTTAACATAGAAGTTGAATCGGCAAGTGATATAGGGGTACTTCTTTTAATCAATATAGGCAACAAAAAACAGGAAATCCAATATCTTGTAAATGCTTTTGAACAAATATCCAAAGCTCAATATTCCGATATTTATTATATTGAAAATCGCAAGCATATGCCTATGCTTACGCCAAAAATTGTGATGAATCCCAGAGAAGCTTATTACAGCGAAAAAGAAACCATTCCCAAAAAAGATGCCATCGGCAGAATTTCGGCGGAGGTAATTGCGGAATGTCCTCCTGGGATTTCGATTTTACTGCCCGGAGAATTGATTACCGAAGCACATTTACCCTATTTGAATGAATACAAATACCTTGAAGTTATACGATAATATTTATGTTATTAATAGATGCAGTATCGAATAGGATGTAAGTGTGAGCAATATATTAAAATGGAGTTTTAAAAACGCAATAATCGGTATGGCATTTGTGTTTTGCCTTGTCGTAATCATCTGTGCATTTCTTGCACCTGTTTTGGCACATTCAAACTTTGCCCCTGCGGCAAATGTTTTGTATAATTTTTTGCACAAGTTATGTAAACTTCACAGCACAAATATTTTTACAATATTGCAACACCCTATAGGTATTTGCGCACGCTGTATAGGCTCTTATATTTCCGCATCAATAGTTTTGTATTCTTATTTGCATAAATTCAAAATGAACAAGGTTGTGTTTATTATTGTAGGTACACTTGCCTTTGGTGAAATTGCAGCAGAATATTTTAATTTGTTTTATGCCAATGACTTTATTCGTCTGATAGACGGATTCTGCTTGGGAGCGTTTTTAGGCATGCTGTTTATAAAAATCCTCGACTGGCTTGAAGGTAAAAAAGGCTGGTAAAAATCTTTAATATGTTTATAACAAAGTCCTTGTCATACAAATTTGTTTGAGGCGGCTTCGCTTGTAGAAGTGTAACGGAGTGCGAATGACGCAAAG
>CAMEWS010000055.1 GCA_945946765.1 uncultured Clostridia bacterium | reverse complement strand
TTGGTAGCGCCTCAAAACTGAAAGTTTTGATAATTTTAAATAATGGGCGGTTGGCGCAGTTGGTAGCGCATCACATTGACATTGTGGGGGTCGCTGGTTCGAGTCCAGTATCGCCCACCATTTTTAAAAGAAGTTCATTGCTTTGGATTCTCCCCGATTCACCCTCCATTCATACTTGTTTATAGTACACAAGTACCTTTTAACAGGACATTTGGTCGGAAGGGGTAAATAAGTATAGTAGGTAAAAGTGCTAATTTTCAGTAAATTTTAGCGATTTTGTGAGGTCGGAAATTGGTCGAGCATAAATGTCCAGAATGTCCGGTTTTGGTAACAAAAATGTCCACAAATTTGCACTTTTTGTCCAATAATTGCACCCAAAAGTTTTTGTTGGGCAAGTATGCCCAACCTACAAGCTTTTTGCTACGAAGAGAATAAAGTTAGTAGGTTGGGTGAAACCCAACAAAATTTATCAAACTTACTGTTCTTTCTTCTCAAACCGAGTGTTTATTTACAACAAGTAATAATAAAAACTTGTTTCTTATTCTTAAGAATGAATCTAATTTTTGTGTATTTTACAAAATCATTGATTTCAAATTATCACTTACTTTAAAAGCTGCGCCTGTCGATTTTTTAATATCTTCTAATGTGAATCTCGGGTTAATTTCCGTTAAAAGAAGTCCGTCTTTTGTTACTTCAAAAACACATCGTTCCGTAATAATTAAATTAACTTCGTTATAAGCAGTAAGTGGCAATGTACATTTGTCAACAATCTTAATTTGACCTTTTGAAGTATGCTCCATTGCAACTATAACTTTTCTTGCCCCCACAACAAGGTCCATAGACCCACCCATGCCGGGAGTAAATTTTCCTGGGATAATCCAGCTTGCTATACTTCCTTGAGAATCAACCTGTAACGCACCAAGAACCGTTGCATCTATATGACCGCCACGCATTAAAGTAAACGCCATTTGAGAATCATAAAAACTTGCGCCTTTTGTAACCTCAACACAAGCACCACCTGCGTTTATTACTCTTTTATCCTGCTTGGATTCATCTTGATTTTTGCCAAGTCCCAAAAGTCCGTTTTCTGATTGAAAAACAATATTCATACTTTCAGGAACATAATTTGCTACAGCAGTAGGCAAACCGATACCCAACGTAACAACATCGCCTTCTTTAAATTCTTTTGCCGCTCTTTTTGCGATAATTTCTCTAATTTCGTCTTTCGACAAACCTTTCTCCTGCAAAAGAGGATTTGTAACGTTTCTGTTAGAATTTTTTTGAATAGAATCTGTCTTTAAAATTGTTGGCATTTAGATATCCTTAATTCTTTTCATTCTTCACAACAACATAATCAACAAAAAGCCCCGGTATAACAACATCGTTAGGGTCAATACAATCCACTAACTCATCTGCTTGAACAATAACTGTTTCCGCCGCAGTTGCCATAACCGTATTCAAGTTTTTTGTAGTTCCATAAAACGATATATTACCGTATTTATCCGCTTTTGTTCCGTAAATTAAAGCAAAATCAGCCCCGAGAGGTTTTTCAAAAATAAACTTTTTACCGTCTATTTCCATTGTTTGTTTATTTTCTTCAATTAACGTTCCTACCCCCGTAGGCGTGAGCACACCGCCCAACCCCGAGCCTTTTGCTCTTATTTTTTCAATCAATGTTCCCATAGGAACCAATTCTACATCAAGTTCCCCGTCATGCATTTGTTTGCCTGTTTCGGGATTTGTACCAATGTGAGAAGTGATTAATTTTGAAACCTGTTTGTTAACAATCAATTTACCTTTATCGGCATGAGGATAAGTTGTATCATTTGATATCATTGTTAAATTTTTTTTGTTTTGATGAACAAGTTCATCAATCAAAACATCCGGAGCACCGCAATCCAAAAAACCGCCAATCATAATTGATGAGCCGTCTTTTATCAAATTAATTGCTTCTTTTGCCGTAACTATCTTTTTCATCTTCGAAAATGCTCTATTTACAGGTTTTATTCTATTTTAATATAAATATTTATTTTTTGCAGTTCTTTACTTTTATATGTTATTAAACTTAAAAATATATTTTTTTGCTATAAAAAAAATAGCAAAAAATATATTTACAAGATTTATAAAAATATATGAAAATTTTACAAACCCAAATAACCAAATCAATCAAAACCGGTATTGCAGCAGGGACTATACTGTTATTTCCGCTTACAATCAAATCAAATCCATCTGTAAACAGTCCTCAACCTATTCAAGACAGTTTTGAATTACAAAATAAGGTTCCTCCTGCAGGTACAACAAATCCTTTTTGGTTGAATATGGCACCAAAATCCCAAATAGAAATAGAAGGCGAAATTAAAAACGCAAGTATTGTTGTAGATTTATCTAAAAATATTTTATATAAATACGATAAAAATGGAGCTCCCGAATGCGCATATCTTGTTGCATCAGGTAAACCTCAAACACCTACCCATAAAGGGATTCGCATAGTTACACACATAGAATCTTATCCATACAGAACCGCACCAAAATGTACAAAACGCTATCGCACCCCAAAAGCGTTCGGACCTAATATTATTTGCCTTAACAAAATTGACGTAACAACAGGGGAGCAATCTCAAACCGGAGAATTCATACACGGCAACAATGATGCCAAAAGCATTGGAACATATGCATCTCATGGTTGCATAAGAATGGATAATGAAGTTATAAAAGCACTGTCTAAACAAGTAAAACGTGGTGATATTGTAATAATAAAATAAAACTTTAGACCTCTTTGTATAGTTGTTTTATACTGTTTATAAGAAATGAGGTAACAATGGACAAAACAGAAACTGCAATAAATGCTTTCAAAAACGGTTATAACTGTGCTCAAGCCGTATTTTACGCTTTTTTAGACGAATTGGACATTGACAAAGACAAAGCTCTAAAACTTATCGAAGGTTTTGGAGGCGGTATTGGCGGTATGCAAGAAACTTGCGGTGCTTTTAATGCAGCAGTTGCAATAATCAGCAACCATTACGGTAAATCAACGGCAGACAAAGAAAATAGAGCCGTTCTATACAAAACAATAAGAAACGCCGCTGAAATGTTTAAACAAGAATTTAGTGCACTTGCATGCAGAGATATTCTTTTAGACGGTGTTCCAAAACCAATACAATGTCAGGCAAAAGTTGCTTGTGCAGCAAAAATTGTTAACAGCATATTGGCGGAATCAAAAGACAAAATCACTGTTTAATTAAATGAAAAAATTATATTACTTTTTCTATGTCGCATCACGAGGTTATTCACTCCCTACCAGTTTAACGGGGTGGCTTGTTTGTTTTGCTTTTTGTTTACAATACAACGCAAATATTTTAAACGGACTGATTGCAGTTGTTGGGATAATATGCGCACACCTTGGAACAAACCTGTTTGACGACTGCATTGATACAATAACAAAAGTCCCTAAACAAAAATGTAAAACCGAATATTTGGACAAAAACATTTTTTCTTTAAAATTCATAATAATTACAACACTAATATACTTTTTTATTGCAGGTTGCACAGGGCTTTATCTTACATTAAAAATCGGAATAAAAGTCCCTGTTATTGCTTTTATTACTGCTATTATCATACTTTTATACCCTCGTTTAAACCATTATGCGTTAGGTGAAGCAGCTGTTATGACAACGTACGGTCCACTACTTTTTGCAGGCACAAGCCTTGTTATGACAGGAGTTATTTCAGCAAATGCATTACTCGTATCCATTCCCGTAGCTTTATTAATAAGCAATTTACTTTTTGTACATTCAATAATGGACTACCCTTTTGACAAAGAAAACAACAAAAAAACTTTGTCCGTACGTCTTGGTAATCCTTACAAATCTTTATATGTTTTAGCTTTCTCAGGGCTTTTAGCAACAGTTATACATTTGTTTTTAGTAATTAAAAATATTTTGCCGATTTTTTCAGTTTTAGCAATAATTCCGATAATTTTGTACTATATTCCAACGATAAAACAGTTAAAAATTTACATAAAAGCGTCATCGCATCAAGAAACTGAATTTATGCAAATATTTAAATTACCGAGAAACGCATCAATGCTTTACAACTTGATATTGACCTTAACACTGATAATACAATGATAAACAAAGAACCCGAAAAA
Source organism: uncultured Clostridia bacterium (assembly GCA_945946765.1). Lineage (GTDB taxonomy): Bacteria > Cyanobacteriota > Vampirovibrionia > Gastranaerophilales > Gastranaerophilaceae > Limenecus. Next base: position 4,266 of record CAMEWS010000055.1, on the reverse strand, counting down.
ATAAAAACAATGTTTAATAAAATAGCCCAAAACTACGACTTATTAAACAATATAATTTCTTTTTTTACCCACTATCAGGTAAAAAAAATTGCTGTTAAAAGTTTGAATATTATTCCAAACTCAAAAGTTTTAGACTTGTGTTGCGGAACCGGAGATTTAGGCAGAATTGCCAAAAAGCTAACATCGTCTTGTGAAGTCACGGGTGTGGATTTTTCTAAAAACATGACAAATATCGCAGCAAAGAAAAATCCCAATATCCAATATTTAGAACAAGATGCCACAAACCTTAATTTTGAAAACAATTCTTTTGATTATATATTGATGGGCTTTGGTTTGCGAAATATTCAAAACAGAAAATCTGCATTAAAAGAAGTATTCAGGGTATTAAAAAAAGACGGAGTTTTTTTACATTTGGATTTTGGAGCAAAAAATTTTTTAAACAAAATATATGACAATATCATTTCGGTTTTGACAAGAATATTTTTTAAAAACAAAGAATCATATTTGTATTTATTAAAATCAAAAAACGAATTTCCTGCACCCGATAAACTTGTCGAAGAATTTAAAGACATCGGCTTCAAGGTCAAAACAATAAAATATTGTTGTTTTAACCTGATATCTTTTCAAATTTGCACAAAAAACTAATGTTGCAAAAACCTGTGGGATTCAATCAAGGCAATGTGAGCCACTGTTAAAAGCCCTGTAAGCAATGCCAATTTTTTATGAACTTTATATTTTTTTGCCGTTAAAGCACAGGCAACACCTGATGCAACTGCACCATAACCTGTGTATTTTACATAATTAAACTTTTTATTTTGACCGTGACCAAATAACGGCAAATTTATTGATGGAACTTTCATAAAAAAATTATACATAAAACAAATCTGAAATAGTTATTTTGTCTAATGTTTTTTTTACCCGTATTTTTTACAATCCCAATGTATGAAAGATATAAACACAGTAAACAGACTTCTCAAAGCCTACGGCCACAATGAAACACTCCATTACGACAAATGGAGCGAAAAACATAAATACAGAGCATTAAACAACGGACATCTTAAACAATGGATTTCCAACATTGTCCCGTCAGAATTGTTGGAAAGACCGTTAAAAAAAGCAATAGAAAGCATAGTATCTTTATGCGAATGTACTACATTTTATAAAAATTTTCCCGATGAAATAAAAACACCGGACTATGGTGACAAATGGGGCAGACTTGGAAATTACATAGAAATAAACAATCGTGCAATTTGTGAAATGCACAATCAACGTTGCAAAAACGGGATTATAAGTGCAATAAAACTGCTTCCCGCAATTCCGCCTTCGGCAAAAAGCTGGGCAAATTGTATTATACTGTCACAAATTTGGCCAAACATATACGGTGACGGCTACAACAAAGAACCGTGGGAAGAAAATTCAATTTACGGAATAAAATTAGGTATCGGTTACAGCGAAAACATAATAAACTTTGACATTGCAGACAAAATTTCACCCGAAGAACAATTTAAAACATTCAACGACCTTGCACATTTTAGAGGTATAAAAACAGGCTTTAGAACAATAATTTCGGAAGACCAGTTAAAAGTATGCGCACCGTATAAAGAGGATGAAGTTTTTCGCTGGCACAACCCTGACCATGTAGAACTATATATAAACGAGCATGTAAAGCTTATAAAATTAGGGTTTGAAGCTATTTTTGTCGACTCTGCAAAGCATATTGGCGGATACGACATGCCAAACTATACGGGAGTGGGTGCACTGCCTGATTATTCACAAATGCAATATATCACAAATGAAATAAGAAAACGTTCCGGCTGCACAACCTTGAGTTTTGTCGGTGAAAAAAGCTCGGATGACTTTGAAAGATACAGGCTAATGGGCTTGAATGCAGGAACCGCATTTGTAAGCATAGATGACCTTGACACCGTAAAAGAATGGGCAACAAAACTTAAATATTCCAAAGATTACGCCCCGGGAGTTGAAGTTTCAAACGACAACTCAGAAGGCGGAACTACTTACGAAACCCGTTTAAACAGAATAAGAAACGCTTTATTCGGCTTTGAATATGCAAGCGATAAACTTCCAAGTTTTATGCAGATGGAAGACCTGTTTCCTTTAAGATATGACACAAACACACACCACCTAATGATGTGTAACCCAACATACTCTCTTGACGGAACACCTAAAAGCCACTGGCAAGAACTGTTTGCTAAAGATGACGGACGTTATTACAATCATCAAGTTGGTGAAATTTTTGCCCACGCCTTGTTTTTATAATTATTCAGCTTCTGTTTTTTCAGCCAATTTTGCTTTTAAAGATTTTCTTTTTTTTATCAATTTTGAAACAGGCTTCTCTTCATCTTCGTTATCCAAAAGCAATACTTTTTTTGGACCGTCCGCCATAAAATTGGCAAACATGCAATTTAAAAGCGTTTTTTGTCCCATGTCAAAATCACCGCTAAACACAATGCTTGCATTGTGTGCTTCCAGAGTATTTAAAAATTTCGAAAACTCTTTAATAATTTTCCCCAAATCTGACGGATTTTTAACACTGCCTATTGCTTTAGAAATTTTTGCAACAGAAAGTGTGTATTCACTTTTTTCTGTATCCGGCCTTACTTCTTTTTTTGCGTTAATTCTATCTTTTAATGACATTTCATCTCCAACTGTTTACTTATTGTTTGTTATAAAAATTTTTACTTAATCTTTCCGTAATCAAGTAATCAGAAACTTTTGCAGCAAAAGTCTTGTAATTTACGGAAATATTTGCTTCGGAATTAATTTCGTTTACGGGAACGCCCTTATTTATTGCAGACATCATTGTAAGATAATTGTTAGGAATTTTCCAGTAAACTTTTTGTTTAAAAACTTCTTCAATATCAGGAGTTTTAATTTCTTCATTGTCCATGTACCTGTTAAGAACAAGTTTAGTTTTTTCACTACCGTAATTAAGCTTTTTGAAAAACTCCATGCATCGTTGAGTACTCCTTATTGCAGGAAGATTTGCCGTAGAAATCAACAAAATCAAATCACTGTAATCCAAAGCCATGATGGTCTTTGAATCAATGTTAGAAGCAATATCAATAACTATATAAGAAAAGTTTTTCTTTAGAGCAGACAATATTTTTTTAATCTGTTCCGCTGTAATATCCTGTGATTTATCGACATTCAACGGATCTGCAATAACATACAAACTTGTGTTTTTATATCTTGTCATCGCTTTTAAAAGATCTTCATCATTAAGGTTATTGATGTTGTCAGAAATATAATCTATTGCAAAAGCAGGTGACAAATCCAAAAATGTTGCAACGTCACCCAACTGCAAATTTAAATCAATAAGAGCAACTTTTTCCTTAGTCATTTGAGCCAACTCTACCGCCAAATTTACAGCAATAGAGGTTTTACCGATACCGCCTTTGTTGGAAAAAGTGGAAATAATTTTGCAAGTATCAATCTGTTCGGTTAAAAAATACTCCGCTTTAATCTCTTCAATGATTTCTAAAAATTTTGTTTGAATAACAGGTTTTGTAATAAATTCTTTTGCACCTGCTCTCATGACTTTTATAATATTTTCAGTAGAAGTTTTATCTGACAATGCAGCAACAAAAACATCTTTATAATTATCTTTAATGTTTTTTATTTGAACTACTGCTCTGTCAAAATTGCGAGAAACATCTATAAACAAAACACATTTACCGATTTTGGATAAAGCTTCCAATCCTGTTTCAAAATCAGTAAAAACACCACATATATTAACTTTTTCATTGGAAGACAAATAACTTTTTATAATTTTTCCTGTATTTTCGTCTTCATCAATAATAACTATATTAAAATTCTCATCCATAAACTTTCTCACGCTAATTTACAGTCCTTATATTATAGCGTAAAAAAGACAAAAACCAAAAGACTTAACAAATTAAAAACTGAAACAATCCCCAAATCTTTTCGGCTTTAAAATATTTATTCTTCTTCAACACAAATATAAACAGGGGCTAGTTCATAAGAACCCATAATCACAGCTTCCACAAATCTGATAACAGCTTCAAACATATTCTTTATAGTTCCTTTCACACACATTTTTTTTGAACACTTTTACACTTATATTATATAAAACCAACTTTCAAAAAAAATTGCCTGATTTTTAAAAAATGTAATAAAGATATTAACATATTTTTTAAATTTTGAAAAGTATTTCTCTATATTTCATATTATCAACTGACTCCTACTACTTGTTGAACCTGTGCAAAAAACAAGTTCATTCTTATT
>CAMEWS010000054.1 GCA_945946765.1 uncultured Clostridia bacterium | reverse complement strand
TAAATTAATTAACGATGAAATTTACAAGAAGTTAAAGCAAGCACAAATACAAAATAACCGTCAACATTATTATCAAATTTTAAATTCAATAAATTAATTTTAAATTTTTGTTGGTTGTGAAATTTGAATTCTATACGGGCAGTTCTTCTTTTATTGTGATTTCCGGAATCTGTTTGGCATTTTTTGCTCCGAGTTCTGTTAATCGTTCACATTGTCGTATTAAATTGTCACGACCGTTCAATTTTGTCATAGCGTTAGAAAGATTTTTTTGTACTCCGTTTAAATCTTTAACCATGTCTGCAAATTTGTCTATCATTTTGCCTGCAAGACCTGCGATTTCTTGGGCATTTTTGTTTTGACGGTTTGCCATGTTAAAGCTGTTAATTATTTTTAATGCGGCAAGTAGTGTTGTCGGCGATACAGGCATGATTTTGTTTTTCCAAGCAGTTTCCCACAACTCGCCGCCATCGGCAAATAACAGAGAATAACAGCTTTCTATTGGTATAAACATTAGTACGTACTCTGGCGAGATAAAATCTTCAATTTCAAAGTATTCACGCTTGGAAAGTCCTGAAATATGGCTTTTTACGGAGTCTTTAAACTGTTTTAGTGCAAATTGTGCTTCTTCTTCGTTTTGTGCGTTCAAAAATGCATCGTAAGAAGCAAGTGAGGTTTTGGCATCAATAAAAACGGCTTTGTTTTCGGGTAAGAAAATCGTTGCATCAGGCTTTTTAGAACCGAAACCTGTTTGGGTATCATATTCTTCGCCTTTTCTTAAACCCGAAGTTTCAAGAACTTTTTCTAAAATAACTTCACCCCATTTACCTTGTTTCATGTTGTCGCCTTTTAAGGCAGAGGCAAGGGTATTAGTGTCGTTAGAAATTTTTGCACCGGTTTCAATAACCTCTTTTATGTGCATATCAAGTTTTGCGCCTTGTTGCAAGTTGTAGACGGATTGTTTTTTGAGTTCTTCAAATTTTTCTTTAAACGGTTCAAGAATTTCTGTCATTCTTTCTTTTGACATGTTGGAAAAATCCTGAGTTGTTTCTTTAAAAATCTTGTTTGACAGGTTTTCAAATTGAAGCTGCATTTTTTCGTAAACTTCACCATAGGCGTTTTTTAGGGCTTCATCTTTATTTTTTTGAATATTTTTTAAAATAAAAAATGTGCAAATTGCACCTGAAACGATACCTGTTATAAATATTAAAAGTCCAAGAATAGTGTCCATTTTTCCTCCAGTTTTTTATATTTTAACATGAGTTTGGTTTTTGTAATAACACTTGGAAAAGAAGATTAAATATAAACTTGATACTACATTCAAACAGAATGTATTTTTCACCCGAGCTCGATAACTCGGGCTATAAAAAGGCGTAGGGTATGTTCTTCGGAGTGACTATAAGTGCTGGAAGCATCTATCGGAACGAAGAAGGATATACCCTACGCCTTTAATAATTACATAGCCCTCAGACAAATCTCGCTTATCGTTGTGAAAATAACATTCTGTAATTCATTTCGTAAAAGTTTATATTTAATCTTCTTTTTCTAGCTTCAATTACAGAAAATGTCTACTTTCTTCCTACCTGATTCCTGCCGTTTTCTTTTGCAATGTACAGACAGTCGTCTGCGTATTTAATCATGTCTGGAGCAGTTTCACCCTGTTGTGGGTATGTTGCTACACCAAGACTTATAGTTACTTTTACATCGTTGCCGTTTACAAGTTTTAATGGATGTTCGCTTACGGCATTACATATTTTTTCAGCGGTAATTAATGCTTGTTCATTATCGGTATTGGTGAGAATTATAGCCATTTCTTCGCCACCGTAACGGCAAACTATGTCTGTGCTTCTTACATTTCTTTTAAGAATTTGAGCAACTTGCCTTAAAACAGCATCACCTGATTGGTGTCCGTAAGTATCGTTGAATTTTTTAAAGAAATCTATGTCTATCATAATGAGAGAAAAAGGCTTGTTGTATCGTTTTCCCGTTTCGATATTTTGAATCATTTGTTCTTGGAAATATCTGTGGTTATATAGGTCTGTCAAACCATCCGTAGTTGCAAGTGCATAAGTGTATTCAAGGTCACGTGATTTAACAATATATTTAGCAAGATAACAAGCAATAAATACAAATATAATTGCTGCAATCTGCATAATAATTCCAATCCAAATGTTAAAGTAAAACATAATAAGAGTTGCCGTAATAATGTATGCAATAATTGTTAATATTGCTATCAGACAGGATATTATCGTTGATTCGTTTTTTAACAAAATGATTCCCACAAACAAACATAATGCAAGACAAATCAACATATCCGTGAGCGGAGAAACTCTTTTTATAAAATTGTTATCCAAAATATTGTTTATAAATGTTGTATGAATTTCTACACCTGGGAACACTCTGTCTGTGGGCACGCTTTTTAAGTCAAACAGTGACATTGCACTTGTGCCGATATAAACAATTTTTCCGTCAAAATAGTTGTCGGGTATAAGTTTTGCATTTTCGTAAATACTTTTTTCTATTTTCCACATTGGGACATATTCAAAAGTAGTGTCGGTATTTTTTCCGCTCAGACCGTACCAGTTAAGAATTACTGAAGCTTGGTGATTTAGCGGTAATTTTCTTTTACCGATTTGCAAATATCCGTTACGGTCAATTTTGTAGTCTTCAAATTTTAAATTTTCTTTGTTTTTAATGTGTTTTAAGGCTACTTTTAATGCAAGGTGCGGATAATAATTGTCTTTGTATATAACAAACGGATGAAGCGCTCTGGCTATACCGTCTTCATCTCTTACAAGATTAATATGACCTATGTTTGAGGTTGTGTTCAAAATTTCTTTTATAATAAGACGACAGTTTTTAAAAGTAGTATATTCATTTTTGAGGTTTATTTTAGATTCATTTTTTATGTTTGCTTTTAAATTATCGGGTAAATTTTGCGGCTTTCTAAGGTCAAAAGATTGGTCGTCGAAGTTTATCGCCGTGTATACATTGTCATATTTTGCAATTGTGTCGGCAAGTTTTTTGTCTGCATTAACATTGCTTTTTAAGGATTTTACAAACATAAGGTCAAAGGCTATTACAGAAGCTTTTTGATTTTCCAAATAAGTTATTACATCAGCATAAATGTTTCTGGAAATAGGCCATTCACCGTACTTTTCAAGCAAATATTCATAACTTTCATCATCTACTGAAACAATTGTAATGTCTTTTGACACCTTTTTGTACGGTGCAAGCAGGCTTTGACGGGCATCAAACGTTTTGTTTTCTATTGTGCTAAAAAAGTTTCTTATTAGCGGATTAGCCAGCATTACAAGTAATAATCCTGTTGTAATTAGGATGTATACTGTGTATAGCAAGTATTTTAAAAATGTTTTATCTTTTAAATATTCTTTTATTTTGTTCATAGTTTTTCGGTTCTGTGTTATGCGTTAAGGTTGAACTTGCATATTGCATGGATTTATCAATAATTTGGGCTGTGTTGACAATGCAAAGTTATTAAATTCGACAAGCAGTGTTGTCAAATCTATTAACTCATCGGGATTTTGCAAGTATTTCAGCAAACATTCTTCGTTAAGATTCATTTTAAATTCTCTCTTAATTATAGTCGGGTATTTTATGGGGATGTTATCATTTTGACAAAATTTGAACGGTATTAAATCATCTCGCTAATGGATTTTATGCTTTTTATAAATAAGCGTATAATATTTCATATAATTAACTGACTCCAATTGATTATTAAGTTAGTGTGCTCAACGGATATCATCTTTGTGATTCAGTTGTTGTACTGCTGACAAGCATAAGGGGTTACTTATAAAAAATTAATGATTTAACGTCAAGGAGAATTTATATGACAGAAAAATTGGAAATCTCCGTTGCAAAAGGAATGTTGGAAAAAACTCCCGCAAATATCCTTGTGGTTAATTTGTTTGAAGGGGTTAAAATTCCTGCAGGTGCAACGGGAGCAATAGATATTGCGTTAGATGGTTTGATTTCAAAATTTGTTATTGCAAAAGAAGGTTTTGAAGGAAAATTCGGTGAAATGTATGTTTTGCCTACCTACGGCAAAATTGCAGCAGAAAAAGTTCTTGTTGTGGGTCTTGGTAAAAACAAAGATTTTACGCCCAACAGACTTCGTGAATTATCTGCAAAAATCATTAAAAAATGTGAAAAAACAGGTAATGCCAAAAAGGTTATTTCTGTTTTGCATGGTGCAGGTATAGGCGGATATGACCCTGAAATCAGTGCAAGAATGATTACTGAGGGTACGCTCATCGGTGCATATTCTTTTGATAAGTATAAAACCGATAAAAAAGCCAAAAAAGTGAGCGAGCTTGTAATAGTTGATATGGTCGAAGAAAACTGTAAACTGGCAAAAGCAGGTATTAAAAAAGGTAAAATTATTGCTTCTGCAATGAATTTTGCTCGTGACCTTTCAAATGAACAGCCTGCTTATGCAACACCTTCAAAATTAGCGGAAATAGCGCAAAGTTTAAAGGATGTTGAAGTCAAAATTTTTGATAAAGAAGAAATTGAAGAAATGGGAATGGGCGCATATCTTGGTGTTGCAAGAGGTAGCAGTCAACCTCCGAAATTTATTCATATAAAATATTCGGGTAAGGGTGTCCAAAACCAAAAAGCGGTTCAACGAAAAATTGCGCTTATAGGTAAAGGTATTTGTTTTGATTCAGGTGGATTGGATATAAAACCGCCGTCATCAATGCTTAACATGAAAGATGATATGTCGGGTGCGGCAGCAATTCTCGGGGTTATGAGCGTGTTAAAAGACCTCAAACCTAATTGTGAAGTTCATGGTATTATCGCAGCGTGTGAAAACATGCCGGGCAGTTCTGCATACAAACCCGGAGATATTCTTACTGCCAAAAACGGTAAAACTATTGAAGTTGACAATACTGACGCAGAAGGCAGACTTACTCTTGCCGATGCTTTGTGCTACGCTTGCGAGCTTGGTGTTGACGATGTTATTGACGTTGCTACTCTTACGGGAGCTTGTGTAGTTGCACTGGGTAGTACGGCATCTGCTATTATGGGTAATCACCAACCTACAATTGACAAACTAATTAAATGTGCAAATTCCGGCGGTGAAAAATTGTGGCAAATGCCTATGTTTGAAGAATATAAGGAATCTTTGCAAAGCGATATCGCTGATATGAAAAATACAGGTTCTCGTATGGGTGGAGCGCAAATTGCAGGTATATTTTTACAAAACTTTGTTAAAAAAGTACATTGGGCGCATATAGACATTGCAGGAACGGCATTTTTAGACAAACCGCAAAATGAATTCCCTAAAGGTGCAACAGGGGCAGGTGTAAGAACGCTTATAAATTATTTGATGTCGTAAGTTATTGATTTTTATATAAAGCGGAGAGCTATTTTTACTCTCCGCTTTTTGACTGTTTTCATAATAAATATTATCCTTTTTAAATTGTTAACTTATGTAACGCAAAAATCTAAAAAAAGGCAATTTGGAATCTGCATAATACTTTATAGGCTTGTGAAGTTACAAGTGTGAGATTACAATGCAGCCAATGAGTATGAATACAGGTTCTCCGCAAGGTTATCCGATATATGCTAACTGTTTTGACAGATTAACAACCAATGGCGTTTTGGTTGATGATGTTGTCGGCTATATTACAGGCACACCGTCACCATATCTTCAAAATTATGTGGCGCAAAGAGGTTGGCCGGCATCTTTACCCGGTAGGATTTTGCCAGATGCATTGCCTCCTGCTCCCATGCCTGCGCCAATGAGTGTGCCTGCGAGCAGTAATCCGATTTATACAAACAATCCTCCTGCTACACCTAAAAATAATGCTATCCCGACAAACATTAGCAAGGATACTTTAGTTAAAAAAGATAAGTATGAAACTGCCAAAAAAATTGCCGCTGGGGTTTTAATTACAGGACTTGTCGTATTGGGTGCGGTAAAAGGCGTTCAGCTTTTTAAAACAGGTGGTGCTTCAATTAAAACTATGTTAAGCAATGGCTGGAATAAAGTAAAAAGTTTCTTTAATGTAGGTGCTATAAAAACCAAGTTAAGCAACGGTTGGAACAAAGTAAAAAGTTGGTTCAACGCTGCAGGTATTAAAACCAAGTTGAGCAATGCTTGGAATGTAACCAAAAATTGGTGCACAAATGCCGCAAAGACAGTCGGCAACTTCTTTAAAAATATGTGGAACAAAATTTTCCATTAAGCTATAACTCCAAAACACTACTACCTTTCCTACGCTAAACAGAGGGATGAAGAGTCATTCATCCCTCTGTTTGTTTATTAATTCTATTATTTATTAGTTTCCAAATTTTTCTTTTATCACTCGAGAAATTTGTATCGGGACAGAATAATTTAACGCATCAGGCAGTATATTGTTAACTGACAGTTCGTCTTCTTCTACCATAGATGCAATCATCAAAGCACATTCCAGCTTAATTTCATTTGTAACCTTGTTCACTTTGCCTTCAAGCAATCCTTTAAACAAACCGGGGAATGCAAGCGAATTGTTTATTTGATTTTCAAAATCGCTTCTGCCTGTTGAAATTATGTACACTCCTGCTTCTTTTGCTAGGTCAGGCATGATTTCTGGTTCAGGGTTTGCAAGCGCAAATACAATGGGTTGGTATTCCATTTCTTTAATCATTTCAGGTTTTAAAATGCCGCCTTTTGACAAGCCTATGAATACATCTGCGTTTTTAATAACGTCTTTTAACTCTCCTCTTTCATCACAAGGATTGGTTATGTCTGCAAGTTCTTCAAGATATTTGTCATTTTGTTTTCTGCCTTTATATACAACTCCGTTGATGTCAGTCATAACGATATTTTTTGCACCGGCAAAATGTAAAAGTTTTGCAACTGCAGTGCCTGCTGCACCTGCGCCCGAAATAACAATTTTGATATGAGAAATTTCTTTGCCAGTAAGCACAAGGCTGTTCAATAACCCTGCCAGTACAATAATTGCCGTACCGTGTTGGTCATCGTGGAATACGGGAATGTTTAAGTCTTCTGACAGCTTGTTTTCCACTTCAAAACAAGAAGGAGCAGAAATGTCTTCCAAATGTATGCCTGAAAAGGATTGTGCAAATATTTTTACAATTTTTACTATATCCTCACTGTTTTGTGTTTTTACACAGAACGGAAATGCGTCAACATCCGCAAAAGCCGAATACAAAGCAGCTTTCCCTTCCATAACGGGTAACGAAGCAAGCGCACCGATATTACCAAACCCCAAAACCGCTGTTCCGTCTGAAACTATAGCAACAGGTTTGTTTCTTTTTTCTTCGGTTAATTCTGTTTCTATAGCACCGCCCGAAAGTTCGTGCAATTGCAATGAACGTTCTTTTACCGTACCTTTAAGGCTTTTGATATCAAGCATAAAAACATTTCTTGAAATTGCACCGAAAAAGTCTTTTAAATCAGGTACAGAACCTTTTAACACAGGTTTTTCTATGTTGAAATCAAGATTTTTTACATAATTTTCAATTAACGAAAAATCAAATGCACAAAAGTTTATTTCAAGATTTTCTATGGCAAATTTAAAATCGTTTTTGTCGGTATCTTTGCTTATTACAAGCGGATATGTATCAATTAACAAAACGCTTTTTAAAAATATTGCACGCTTTAGTGCTTCGGCATAATCAAACGCAACAACCGCAACGGAATTTATTGTGTTTGTGTATATTTTTGAGGCTTCGGGGTTTTTCGCAATAGCTTGACAACAAGCCCCTACTCCGGGTGTGTATACCAATGACAGAATGTCTTTATCGTTTATTTGTACTTTTGGAATAATTTTAAAATCGTCAAATTGAGGCATTATTTTCTCACTTTATTTTCTTCGCCTTTTATTAATCTTTTAATGTTTTCTCTGTGCAACCAAATGATGTACAACGCACCTAATGCACAGTATGCAATATATCCTGCGGGTTGCTTAAATGCCCACATCAAAAACGGAGTGCAGGCTAACGCTATTATGGAACCCAACGATACATATTTTGACGTCCAAGTGATTGTTCCCCAAATAGCTGCGGTAATAAGTCCTACTGGTAGTGATAAAGCGAGTATTGTACCTACTCCCGAGGCAACCGATTTTCCGCCCGTAAAACCTAAGAATACGGATTTGCTGTGACCGAGAATAACTCCTATTGCCGCAAGCACGGGCGTAATTCCGTATTGAGAATATGCGGTTAAGAAACAATATGCAACAACAACGGGGAATGCACCTTTAATTGCATCAAGCAACAGAACAATAAAAAACCATTGTTTACCTAAAACACGCTTAACATTTGTTGCGCCGGTTGAGCCCGAACCTATTTTCCTTATATCATCGCCGGTATGTGCTTTTACAATCAAATATCCTGTTGGGATAGAACCGATTAAATACCCTAATAATAATGCGATAGCCAGTTGTAACATTTTAAACTCCCCTTTTTATCCTATCGGACATATTTAATTTTACAACAAAATGTTTGTACGGTGTCAATAATTTCATATTGTCAACTGACTCCTACTACTGTCTTGGATTTGCTTTACGCTCGTT
>CAMEWS010000053.1 GCA_945946765.1 uncultured Clostridia bacterium | reverse complement strand
GTGAAGGCGGTTCCGGTTCGGGCGAAGGCGGTTCCGGTTCGGGCGAAGGCGGTTCGGGTTCGGGCGAAGGCGGTTCGGGCTCGGGCGAAGACGAAAACATTCCTGACATTAGCGATTATCCTGCTTTAAAAGACTACATTTATGGCGGAAGTCAACAATTCCGTATTCAGACAGGTCTAACTACGGGCTCTGCCACCTACATTGACACAGGTTTAGATTTGGGTATTCTTGAAGTGGATTTTTCCTCTATTGAATCAACATTTGAATCTATTCACAACATCAGGGCGGCTCAAAATTATGTTGCGCTAAAAACCACCGAAGTTGGCGGAATGAAAATACGTTTGGAATACGTAAGCGCCGCAAATGACAAGTTGATTGAAAACCACACTAATGCTCACTCAAAATTGTTTGATATTGACGTTGCGGAAGAAACTGCAAAACAAAGCCAATTACAAATATTAGCAGAAACCACAAGTTCTTTACTTATACAAACAAGACTTTTTCAAGCTAATTTGTTGTTGAATATGCTTAAAGTTTTTGAGCAATAACATTAAAAAATACGACTATACACACCGTAGGCGAAGTACGTCATTGCGGACTTAGTTGAAACTGCAAGATATGGCGACCCTGCACTGCGGCTGCACCTTGTAAGGACAGGGTCACACAAAATTTTTGAGATTCTTCGGTCGTTTACTCCCTCTGAATGACAAAATTTTTGGTTCCCTTTGTCAATCAAGTTCAGAATAACAAAAACTTAAATCTTAAATAAACAAATTTCTCTTTCCGGGAGTCAAATTGTCATGCGCATCAATTGAAGATGAAGAAGCTTTGCCTAACATTTTATCAAGAACATTATCGCTTTCGGAACGTGCTTTTACATATGTATCGGCATAAAAGCTTGAACCGATATCTGTTTTTTCTTCATCACGTTTTAGCCCCTTCAATCTCAGTTGAGCAGCTTTAATAGCCTTATCAAGAGTAGTAAAATCTACTGCGGACATATCATAATTGTTGTACAATGCAAAAAACTTAATCGCCTCCGCATCACGAATCATTTGCTCAATTGCAACCCTGTTTTTTGTTGCGATATTGGAAATATCAAGGTCGGCAAGACGCTTTTGCAATACATCAGTATTTTCATTACGCAATGCCTGTTGATGTCTTTCTTCTTCTTGTGCTCTGCGAGCTCTGTATTCTTCCGGAGTTTCCGTCACTCTCCTGATGTTCCTTGCACTGTCAAGCGCCGCATCTCTTTGTTTTTGCAAATCTGACGAAAACGGAGATGTACTAAAAGTACTAATTTTGAGTTCTTCCTGCATAACGACACACCTTAACTTTCACACACTATATATATTATAAAACATTTTACAAAAATTTTTTGCTATTTTGAACAGCTAAATATATGATATAAAAATGAATAACATCGAAATTTACTATATTAACACCGATAATCTAACGGAATTTAATCTTAACATTTTTTCAAAATATTTGAAAAATAAAAATTTTAAATCCGAAAAAAGAAAAATCCAGTTTTGTCTGGGACGCTTTATTGCAGAAAAAGTTTTACAAACAAAAGGATTTAAAAACTTTGAGATACTAACTAAAAACAACAAACCATATATTAAAAACAATCCCATATATTTTAGTATTTCACATTCAAACAACATTGTTCTTGTTGCTTTTGCTGACTGCGAAATCGGGGCGGATATTGAGTTTATGAAGCAAAGAAATTTTAAAGAACTTTACCGCCGTTTGGATATCGACACAAACGATTTGTCAATAGAAAATTTCTATAAATTTTGGACTCAATACGAGGCTAAAATAAAATTGCAGCAAGAACCCTGCACCACTCACACAATTCCTTTTGAAAACAACTTTATGTTATCGGTTAGTACAGCATCACAATCACAAATTACCAACATTAAGGAGTTAAAAATTGACTGAACAGTTTTTGAGAACGGAGTTTTTAATAGGTAAAGACGGTGTTGAAAAACTCAAGAACACACGTGTTGCAATTTTCGGCATTGGCGGTGTAGGGGGTTATACAGCAGAAGCACTGACCAGATGCGGAATCGGAACAATTGATATAATTGACAACGACACAATTAATTTGAGTAACTTAAACAGACAAATTTATGCACTTCACTCAACTTTAGGACAATACAAGGTTGATGCGGCAAAACAGCGAATGCTCGATATTAACCCAAATATAACCGTAAATACGCACAAAACATTTTATTTACCAAAAACTTCTCATCTGTTTGATTTTAAAAACTATGACTATATTATAGATGCGATAGATACTGTGACAGGGAAAATAGAGCTTGTTATGAAAGCACAAGAAAGCAATACGCCTATTATCTGTTCAATGGGTACGGGGAATAAAATGAACCCTGCAATGCTAGAAGTTTCAGACATCTATAAAACCTCAGTTTGTCCGCTTGCCAAAGTAATGCGGCAGGAATTGAAAAAACGTAAAGTAAAAAAGCTCAAAGTGGTTTATTCAAAAGAAACACCAATAAAACCTGCACAAATTGAAGATACAAATAACAAACGCACACCGGGAAGCAATTCTTTTGTCCCTCCGACAGCAGGACTTATTATAGCATCAGAGGTGGTGAAGGATATACTTTCTAAATAATTTCTTACTTATTATAATCAATAATACCGTCAAGAATTGATTGAACCATTTGCGACCTAAAGTTTTTAGAGTTTAAGTTTGCAACATCTGTTTCATTTTTCAAATTGCCTGTTTCAACCAATACACCCGGAATTGGAGATGTAGTTGTGTCGGAAGTTGACAAAACGCCCAATGATTGTGATGTTTGGTGAACAAGACCATTAAACCAAGAATGCTGATTCATTTTGTCCGTAATTTTCTTGGAAAAAGCATCATCAGCTTTATCCAATCCGTTTCTGTTGTTTGCAATCACGTAAATACCTCTTTTGGAACCATCAGAATTACTATGAAGACTAATAATTGAATTGATTTTATTTTTCTTTTGTAAATCTCTTATTGCATCCATGGCTGTATAGACAGAACCTTGGACATAAATAACTTTACCGCCGTTATTTCTTATTGCTTCTGTCAATTCATCCGCAATTTTTTGGTTTACCCACCATTCTTCAAGAGCTTTACCGCCATTACCGATAAATTGATTTGTTTCTATATTGGGATTTTTCTTGCTCATTATGGCATTGCTTGTTCCGGGGTCAAAGTTTGTATTTAAAGAACCGTCTGCTTTTTTATTAGCCATACATCCGCCATGACCGGGATTAATTATAAAAGTTTTTCCGCTTAATGCTCCTTTCTTTTTTGCATCAAGCACTTTTACGGCAGCAACAATATTGCCGTTTTTATCAACAACAGGCAACGGACGTTTAAAAGGTCTTAAATATCTTTTTGCCGTAGATTCCCAATCTTTGTATATTTCATTTAATGTTTTTTGGGTATTTTTTCCATTTATAAAGATTTTTTGGTTTCCGTTTTTTAATACAGTTTTTTCATCAACTGTTGATTTTTTAGACTGAGCCTCAACCTTTTTTTCGTTAGTTGAATTCGTTTTCTTTTCATTATCAATCGTGGAAGATTTCTCAACTGAAGAATTTGCATCTGTTTGTATTTTTCCGTCAAACCATTTGTTTACAAAAGAATTATATTCAGCAAGAACATTCGGATATGCATTTTCAGGAATTTCACCTCGTTCTACTTCTGCCTTCATATGTTCCAAACCTTTTTGATAAACTTCTTTTGCAGATTTTATAACGACATCGGGTGCTCCATTTTTAAACATTTTAGAAGCATTTTGCATATCATACAAACGTCTTTTATTTAATCCGCTTGCATATCTTTTAATTTTTTCCCCTTTGGCATTAGTTACAACTGAATAATCTTGAGTCATCAAGGATATGGCTTTAGGATAATCTTTTTCGTTTATTGCTTTTAAAAGTTCTTCATTATTCTTTACTGCGCCTTCACCTTTGTTAAAAATCAAATCGAGTACGGATTCTTTGAAATGAGAAGGCATTTCGTTGTATACAGATTCATTTATAAATGTCTGCATATTCAAATCCCTATCCAAAAGGTCTTGGGCAAGAATAGTATAAACTTCTTTATCAGAAAGCGGGTTTTCACCAAATTTGCCAATTTCATCAGGCTTAACAAAATGTCCTACGCCTATTGTTTTGTTTCCGTTTCTGTCTGTATAAATTTCATTTCTAAAATTTTCCAGATTTTCCAAATCTTTAATATATTCTTCTCCAACACCAATAAGTTTTGCAACATCCTCACGAGAAGTTATATTTTTAACAGTATAAGCTTGAGGAATAATAATATTATCATTAGGATAAATAATCGAATTTTCATCCATACCGTTAGCAGCAAGCAATCTCATAACAGAAACACCATGTTTTTTTGCTATGCTTGCAGGAGTATCACCTTTTGCAACCGTATAAAATACGCTATCGGTCTTTTCCGTATAATCATCAATATATGATTTATCAACAGGCGTATCAACAACTACAATATTGTTATTATCCGCATTATTATTCGTGCATTTGTTAACTATACCCAAAGTAGGAAGCAAAAACATCGCAATTACGGAAGCTGTTTTAACTTTTGAAGGTATCTTTGCATAACCTTCACTAATATTTTTTGTAATAACTTTTTTAGCCTTTGCAACTTTTGTTTTTATATCATAAGTTTTTGCTTTATCATTTATTTTCATAAAAATTCCATCTTCAAAAAGTATCTTTATTAAATAAAAAAACCAATAGATTATTATTGATATAAAAACTTTTCGGCTTTTACATTTTTTAACATTTGTAAATTAAGTTTTTACCTTATCGGAGTAAAAAGCAATTTTTTTTAGAGTTTTGTTTTATACAAGTTACATTTGTGAAAGGAAGTGTGCAAGATGTTAGATTATTTTAAATTAGGTCAGGGAATAATCAATAATTTCCCCACAACGGAAGGTACAATATCTTTAGGAGAAAAAGGAATCCAATCATTTCAAAAGAAAAACCCCGAACTCAAAGAAAGCCTTGATGAGCTTACAAAAGATGTAACAAATCCTTCAATAGAAATTGCACAAAAAGCTCAAGGCAACTATTCAATTGCTTATTTTAAACTAAAAAGCGGAAACAAATTGTTGAAACAAGGCGCATATTCCACAACAAAAAGTCCTGACGGAGTCGTTGAAAAAGTACATGTTGAAGCTGACGGACTTGTTACAACTATGTCTAAAGAAAACGGCAAAACCAAAATGAGGGTTATTGAAAAACCCGAAACATCAAGCACACCCCCAAAACCTTCTTCAACAGAATTGACCCATGAAGAAATAGTTGACAGCTTTTTTAAACGACAATCTGATGTAATAAAAGGACTCGACAAAAAAAATCATTGGGTACATCAAGCTATATCCAATATGAGCCCTAAAGAATTGGAAGAATTGGGAAATTTAGCAAATGACGCAGCAAAAAAAGGTATAAAAATCCCTTTTGACAAAGAATACGAATACATAGAAATGCTTTTACCTATGACAGACGGAAGAAAACACGCAGTGAAAATTTTTCCGGGTTTTTACAGAGACAAATTAAATATGCGAATATATTTGGATAAAGATATTCCTGATGATAAATATAAAACTTATAGGGATGTTGACCCAAAACATCACCCCGGAGCATTACATTCCTTTGAGATAATATGTCCTGAAGAGTTAAAAAAAGATTTGCAATCTGATAATGCTTTAGAAAGATTAAAAGCACGTAAAAAACTTGCTGATAAAATAAATTATATGTGGGACGAATCAGAGGCAAAATATTTTGTTGACACTTATGAAAAAGAAACCCACTATTATTTATGGCAAAAAGGAATACATCAATCCCCTCTTAAGCCGAGTTATTAAAATCTGTTGTGCAAAACATCAAGACGGTTTTATCGAGCCAACAGCATATAAATATTGTCAAATTTGTGTAAATTATAAGGAGAATACCATGTTAAATTCAATTAATTCCGCTCAAATCACTCAACGAGCAAATGACATCAATGCAATAAGACCTGCCCGCATTGGCGGTAGCAATGATTACGAATTGCAATGTTCTGTCATAAAACATATAGAAAATGCGGATATAGTAAATAATATAATGTTGGAAAAAGTATTGGAAAATCAAGAAAAAATAATGAAAAAACTTGATATTGAAGCATAGACAAATATTTGACCATATATATTGCACAGTCTATCTTATTTGGTCAATCTATTTCAATAAATATCCTACCTTTTAACCAATGTTAATAATTTAACTCTACAATATTAATTTTATAAATCGTTTTTTGAAATTATGAACAACATAGAAGTTAACAGTCAAATTTCTTATACCGCAAAATCTCGTCAAGTAAAGGATGCCCAATGGGTTATCCATGCTTTGACATCACAATATCCTCATTTTTCTTCTTCAAGAATAAAACCCAAAATGGCTGAAATTTATAGTAGAGTGGAAGCTGATAATAGACGAGACTCTGTCACTATTAGCAAACAGATTCCAAGTGAGTCTCTAAAGGAAAAATTATTAAGATTATGTTCTTGGCATAAAAACTTCAAAGAAAAATGTTTGAATATTAGGCAAAATAATCAACTTTTAAACATAAGCGACCGAAAAAAGTTTTATAATCTTATTGAACAATTAGAAAAGACTAAATTTGGAAATTGCAGCGAAGATGCTTTTATTTCAGCAGTTATTTTGAAGATGAATAATGTCAAAAATGTTTATATTGCAAATTTAAAAGCAGATAATACTCCTGTTGATCATACTGTTTGTATTTTCAATACGGACGGGTCTAAGTTCGATGGAAAATTTAAAAAATGCACTATGATAATAGATTCTTGGCTTGGACAAGCAGATTTTGCTCACAATCTCTTTATAACTTACAAAAATTACTGTGAAAAATTCTTTCCTCAGATTAAACACAACTCCAATATTGGTATTGAAAAGTTCAGAGAAGTAATTTTAACTAATGGGGATATACTTTGGCTAAATTTGGATTTTGAAAACTTACGATTTCCTGAAATTAGTCACGAATTTATGAAATAGAGATTTGTTAACATTGTAAAAATGTACCGATAATATGGCAAGTGTGTAGTGTGTATGGTGAAATTTTTTGCACCATAAATATACAAATTGGCATATTATTTAGGGTATAGTAAATAGGTCGGCTTTTAACTCGACAACAAAATTCTTATTCTATTTGCCACTTTTTCTCGAACTACAAGACAATTTATAATCAAAATGTCGGCAAAAACTCTCGTTTTGACCAACTTTTTTCACTTTTGCAAGGCTCTTGTAATTTAACATATAGAACAAGCTTAAATTAACTATGAGATGGAGATTATATAAATATATGGGCGGAACATAACTCATAATATTATGTTCCGCCTATATTAAACATTCAATTAGTTTACTTTACAATCAATTTTTTTGATTGTTCTTTTTCTTTATGTATTTTTGGTGCAATAATTTTAAGAACACCGTGCTCCAATTTTGCTTCTGTTTTATCAATATCTATTTCTTCCGGCAATTGAATCGTCCTTGAATATTCACCATAACTAAATTCCGAATGTTTATAATTTTTGTTTTCTTCTTTTGTTTCATCAAATTTCTTTGCATTAATTTTTAAGAAATCATTTTCGATATCAATATCCAAATCTTCTTTTTTAACTCCCGGAAGTTCAGCTCGGATATCAAATTCTTTTCCTTTGTCAGCAACCTCTATCGGCATTGAAAGTTTGTCAACATCTTCCCAGTAATTTGCATCAGGAAAATAATTGTCAAAATGTCTGTTAAGTAAAGAGCTGATTTCGTCATTCACAGTTCTAATAAAATTGTCCGGTGCTTTTCTAACTAAAAATTTCATAATTTGCTCCTTTCTTTTCCAATTCCTTATTTCTTTCAACACCTATGTTATAGCTCTTTTTTGCAAAAACTCGTTTTTTCTTAACCTTTATTTAACAATCTCAATAAATCATCAGCTTTTTTAAAATCGAACTTTTTAACTAATTTAGTCAAAATAAAAAATCCGAATTATCTATGATTAATTAAATGTATTAGTAAATTCCAAATATAATCATTGTTTTAATTAATATTCAACATTCTGTATCCGATGCCGATATGTGTAATTATATAGTCAGATGCATTTAATTTTTTTCTTAAATTGGTTACAAAAACCCTTAAAGATAATTGTAAATCACAGCCGTTTTCATCATTCCAAATTTCTTTTTTTATATGATTGTGTGTTAATACTTTCCCTATATTTTGTGCCAACAAACAAAGTAATTTATATTCTATTGCCGTTAAATGTACAATATTATTATCAACATAAACACAACCCGCATCATAATCAATTTTTAGATTTCCATTTGTAAAAATATGCTCTTGCGGCTCTTGTTGAGTAGCTTGTTGTTTATGTCGTATTGCAACTCTTACACGAGCAAGCAATTCTTCCGTATTAAAAGTTTGTAGGGTAGACTTTAGTCTACCGATAACAAACTAAAAGCCGGTAGGGTGCAATTTTTTGCACCAAAACATAATGCCAAAATAAGGAAAAGCACAAAATTTCTCATTCTAACTGATAGTTTTTCTTAAACTGTCAGTCAAATTACAACAATTTATAATCAAAAAGCCGGCAAATGCTCTCGCTTTGACCGGCTTTTTTCACTTTTGCAAGGC
>CAMEWS010000052.1 GCA_945946765.1 uncultured Clostridia bacterium | reverse complement strand
CAACTCAAAATGGAGGCATTGCAATACATAGAACGTAAATGAACGTAAGAAAAAAGATGAACTACGCAAGTTGTTTAGATTCTGAACATGGTAATATCATCGCAAATTGCAACACTTAGTGCTTCAGAATGACAGTGCATAATTCTATTTTTTTACATAACACATGTCATCAACACCTTGCTCTACTAACTATCTTTCTACTATAATTATAAAAAACTAAGGAAAATCTTATGGCGCACATTCATTGGTATCCCGGACACATTGCAAAAGCTGAAAGAAAACTTAAAGAACTGCTCAACCTTGTTGATGTAGTTATAGAGGTGCTTGATGCCCGTATACCCGATAGCTCAGTATATCCTGACATAAAAAAGCTTTTGGGCGATAAGCCAAGACTTATTATACTAAACAAAGCAGACCTTGCGGACGAAGCTCAACTTAAAGAATGGATAGAGTCTTACGGACAGCAAACAGGTTTTCCCGTAATTGCGTCTTGTGCATCAAAAAACAATGATATTTCGGTTATTGTGAACAAAGTAACCGAGTTGGCAAAACCTAAAATTGACAAACTTGTGGCAAAAGGTTTACTCCCTCGTCCTGCACGTGTAATGGTTGTTGGTATGCCAAACGTTGGTAAATCAAGTATTATAAACAAGCTTATTCGTAAAGGTAAAACCAAAGTGGGTGCAAAAGCAGGGGTCACAAGACAACAACAATGGGTACGTGTAAATCCTAAAATTGATTTGCTTGACACTCCGGGGATAATTCCTCTAAAACAAGAAGACCAAATAAAGGCGGGAAAGCTTGCTATGGCGAATTCCGTAAGCGAAAATGCTTACGAAAACGAAGAAGTTGCAAGAGAATTGTTGGAAATTCTTGCAAAAAAATATCCTGAAAAAGTAAAAGAATACTACAATCTTACGGATTCCGTTACTATTGAAGATATAGCGATTAGTCGTAATTGGATTGTAAAAAACTCAGAGCCTGATGTTACAAGAACTGCTGTTATGATTTTAACTGATTTTAGGGCAGGCAGAATAGGGAAATTTATTCTTGATGATTTTAAAACAGAAAAGTAAAATACAATCACTTTTTGATTTTGATGAAGATAATAAAAAAGACTTTGAGTTTGTTGTAGGTACTGATGAAGCCGGCAGAGGTCCGGGGGCAGGACCTGTTTTTGCGGCTGCAGTTTGTTTTACTGAAATTAATGAAGATTTAAAAGAGGCTTTATCAATTTTAAACGACTCAAAACAGTTGTCGGAAAAACACAGAGAAGAATTGTTTGACGTCATTAAACAAAATTGCATTTATTCAATACAAGAGGGAAGTGTTCAAGAAATCGAAAGAAATAATATTTTAAATACTTCGCTCAATTGTATGAAGCTTTCTTGTGAAAAAGTTATTCAACAATTAAACAATTCAAAGACAATTACGCTTGTTGACGGAAATAAATTGATTAAAAATTATAAAAACAAGCAAATTACGGTGGTAAAAGGTGATTCTAAATCTGCGGCAATTGCAGCAGCAAGCATATTGGCAAAAGTATCGAGGGACAGATTTATGCTGGAATTGTCAAAAGAGTTTCCTCAATATGACTGGGAAAACAACAAGGGCTATTTGACAGCCAAACATGTTGAAGCAATCAAAAAATTTGGCGCAACAAAATGGCATAGAGCTAAATTTTTAAGAAATATTCTGCAACAAAAAGAAAACGAGGCTGAACAATTAGGACTGTTTTAGCCAATAATATTATAAGCCCCAAAATGTAGCTTCGGGTACATCAATGTGTTTTGCCAGTTGTTGATAATCATCAAAAACTACTGTATCAGTTTTTCCGTTTGTTTTTACAGTTGCTTTGTATGCATCAGTATATTCACCTGCGGAATTTTTTACCCGTTCAAAATAAACTTTTGTTCCGTTAACATTGATAGTACCTTTGGTTGCATGATGAAGTCCGGGTTGCTTATGAGCAATTTCCTTTACAAATGATATTGTTCTGCCTTTTTTATCTGTGTAATTTTTATACATTAAATCTGCATTTTTTCTACTGTTTGTTGATAAAACTGATTTGTATGCGTGCTCGCCAAATCCTTCTTGAATTTCTCTTTTTTCACCATTTGCGAAGTTAATATCTTTATTTTTACGTACGAGTTTGCCTGTTTTTAAATCGTAATATTGCTTTATTTCCATACTTGAGCCATCTGCAAAAACTTTGTTTGCCGATTCACCGCGTAAGCCTTTGAAAGCTTCATTACAGCCAAGATTCATTTCGACAAATGGTGTTTCCATAACTGTATTTTTACCGGAAAGAGCTACAACATCTTTTTTAGACGTCATTTCTGCTATTTCGGAAGCTGTTTTTCCACTGCATTCGGCAACTTCTTTTGCGGTTTTTGACGTTAATTCCGCATATTTTTTCATCCCGTCTGTAAAAAGTTTATTTAACTCTTGTAATGTTATGCCGCTTTTAAAATTAATTGCCATTCCCATTCTAAGCTCCTTTCCGAATCAATATATATATAAAGTTCTTTTTATTTTTTTTATTGCTTTTAATTAACAAATTGTTACATATATTTAAACATTAGAGAGGCGGTGATTGCAGGAGCAATCACCGCTAGAGAGACATCAAGTCTTTTTATACGTAATTTGATTAATGGGGGATAGATATACTTTCGTATAGTTGTTTTATCTTTAATACAACTTTTTCTTAAATTATTGAAGAAGTTGCATTGCGATAGAAGGAATTTGGTTAGCTTGTGCAAGCATTGCTGCTGATGTTTGTTGCAATACTTGGTATTTAACCATGTTTGCACTTTCTTCAGCCATATCAGTATCCATAATTTGGGATTTAGCTTGAGAATAGTTTTCGTTCATTACAGAAAGGTTATCTGATGCAGATTGTAATCTGTTTTGGTAAGCACCTAACTTAGATCTGTCTTCTGAAATTTTGTTAATTGCAAGCTCAAGTTTTTCCATGTAAGCTCTGATTTCATCACCGGTAGATGTACCTGATAATCCTGAACAATAGAATCCGGGTTGGCTGGCAATTTCAATACCGATACCGAGAGCTGATGTGTTCATGTCAGTCAAGGCTTGAGTAATTTCAATAGAGTTGTTTGCTCCGTCAGAACCAGAACCTGTTTGTAATTCAACTTTCTTTTGGATTGTACCGTTACCGATGTTCAGTCCGTTGAATGTTGTGGTGTTTGCAATAACGTCAATGTCCTTGATTCTTTCATCGATTTCGTTAATCAGTGTTTGTTGTTGAGCTTCGCTGTATACACCGTTGGCAGCCTGAATACAAAGTTCTCTGATTCTTTGTAAGTCTTCGGTAACACCTGACATACCACCTTCTGCGATGTACATCATATTCAAGCCGTCTTGAATATTGAGCATTGCTCTTTTGTTACCTCTGATTTGTGTTTCCAAACCTTGTGCCACGCAAAGACCTGCTGCGTCATCACCTGCTTGGTTAACTCTAAGACCTGTTGACAATCTCTTAATCGCACTTTGCATACCGCTAGTTGCAGTTGTCAAACTTCTTTGTGCAATCATAGAGTTAATGTTTGTGTTTACGTATAAACCCATAATGTTCTCTCTCTTTCTCTCTTTTTTTTGTACTAACTCTGTGAACATTTTCTTTATCGAACGAAATGCTTTCATACTTTAGTATAATTTTTTCTGTTTTTTGGTTAAAAATATGTCTGAAAAGCTTGTTATTAAAAGAAAAATAGGGTATTATACTTAAGTATGACAAATCCTCCAAACGGTGTAGAAAAACAAGGGAAACCCATTAATGCCGCACTTTTTTATTTCAACAAATGACATAAACCAAGATACAATAACTGTTTCGGACAGTGAGAATTTTCATCATATTGTCAAAGTTTTAAGAACAAAAATCGGCGAAACCCTTTTGCTTGTTGATGAAAACCGTACTCAATATAAAGTTGAAGTAAAAAGCATAGATAAAAAGTCGATTACAACTAAAGTTGTAGAGACCTTGAAATCGCACAATGTACTTGGGTTACAGCTTTATCTTGCACAGGGTGTTTTAAAAACAGATGCTCAGAATTTAGTAGTCCAAAAAGCAACGGAATTGGGCATCAAAGGGATAATTCCTCTTGTTACTGATAATTCTGTAATAAAACAATCTGTTGTCCATGACAAATTGTCAAAATGGCAAAAAATTGCAAACGAAGCAGTAAAACAATGCGAAAGAGTTGATTTTCCTAAAATACATGCCCCTGTGACTCTTAAAGAAATTATAGAATCTGATGATTTTGACATAAAAATAGCATGCGTAGAAAGAGAAGCTAAGCAATCTTTAAAAGCATGCCTGCAATTTGTAAAAAACAAAATTAAAAATGCCAAAATTCTTGTTATAATAGGCCCTGAAGGCGGTTTTAGCGCAAAAGAGTTTGAATTAATTAAACAAGCAGATATTTATTCTGCCGGATTGGGAAAGCTTATTTTAAGAGCAGAGACAGCGGTAATATGTGCATTGTCTAATATAATATACGAGTTGGAAAATGATTGATAAAATTGAACAAAACTACATAGTTAAAGCTCTTAGACAGTTTTTCCAAAACAAAAATGAGCATGCTTATATTGTTGGCGGTTATCTTAGAGATTGCATGCTCGGTATTCATAGCACTGATATTGATGTTGTTGTCTCCAAAGGTAAGGCAAGAGTTTTGGCGCATGATTTTGCAGATACAATTAACGGCTATTTTGTAGAACTTGATAATACTAATAATATATATAGAGTTGTATTTGAAAATAAGCTTGACTATGTAGACTTTGCGGATTGTGTGGGGAATTCTATTGAAGAAGACTTAAAACGCCGTGATTTTACTATAAATGCAATTGCATACGACCTTACAAATAACTGCATTGTAGATACATGTAACGGACAAGAAGATATAAAAAAAAGCATAATCAGAGAGATTTCCGAAGAAAATATTACGGATGACCCGATAAGAATACTTAGGGCATTTCGTTTTCAAAGCATACTAGGGTTTGAGTTATCAAATGAATTAAAAAATGTTATAAAAGAGCATGCTACATTATTAAATACAACGGCAAAAGAACGAATAAATACAGAACTAATAAAGCTTTTTGCGGGTAAAAATGTTGTTGCTGCAATACATGCTCTTGATGAATATAAAATTCTTGAAATGTTAATTCCTGAGGTGAAGGAAATAAAAAAAATTCCGCCAAATTCTCATCATCATCTGCCGTTAATTGAACATTCCATAGAAACTGTTAGACAGGTACAGATTTATTATGAAAACTCTAAAGGCGAAGTAAAAGAGCATTTTGACGAGTTGCTTTTTGGTGGGATTTCTCGTATAGCCTATCTCAAATTTGCCGCTTTTTTACATGATGTTGGAAAACCTGTAACTTGGAAAATTGAGCCTGATACGGGTAGACACAGATTTATTATGCATGATACAGAAGGTGCAAAAATCATTGTACCGACATTAAAAAATTTGAAATTTTCTAAAAAACAAATTGCTTATATCCAAACAATAATTAAAAATCATATTTATCCTGCATCGCTTGTTACGACACCTGAAAAAAACAATAAAGCCTATATGCGTTTTTATCGTAAAATGGGCAATGAAGTTATAGACCTTATTGCAATTGCGCATGCAGATAGGCTGTCTGCTCAAGGTCCTGCTATAACAAAAGAAATAACCGACAAAAATATAAGCGGGTTGAAGGAACTGCTTGAATATTATCTTGAAAGTAAAAATATGATTAAACCGTTGCCGAAGCTTTTAGATGGGAATGAGATAGCAGATATTTTACAAATAAAGCCTTCACCCCAATTGGGCAAGATTATTGAGGAGTTAAAAGAAGCTCAAATTTCTTCCGTTGTGAATACAAAAGAAGAAGCAATTAAATATGTAAAAGGATTTAAAATATATTGATAATATGCAATCATAGTTGTAATTATTTTGTTATCCTATCAAGTACAATAATGATTGAAAGTTTTGTAATAATATATTATTATTAAGTAAAAATAATTGTATACAGTATTATGAATATAACATGGGAATATATGGAATCGAGTAAGTTAGATATAGAGAAGCTTATAAAAAGAGTATTACAAGATAACAAGGAAATCTTGTGTATTGAAGATGAAGTAACTGAAAAATTATTTGAAGAAGTTTTGAAGCAATATTGTTTTAAGTTTTTTACATTAATAAAAAAGAAATCACCTAAAATGACTTACGGGTTGCAACTTGGTATAACAAAACATTTTTGTGATTTTTGTATAAAAAATTATACAGAATTAGGATTATGTATTTCAAAAGAGAAAGTAAAAGATTATTTTAATGCAATTATACCACCTGCTGCCAGCATGGTGGCTTGTTTGGATAATTCAGGTTTAGCTGTTTATGCAATTATAAAAGAATTAAAGATTTGTATTTACAGTACAGCTAATATTAATTTTTTATAGGGGAATTTTATGCCTGAAATAAATTTATTAAAAGAAAATAAAATTTTAGAAAAACATATTAAACATTTATACGAACAAGCTGATGTAGAACTTTACTACAAGCTCAATGACTTGGCAAACAGTAATACTGCGCTGAAAGATATTCTTGATATTGTGGAAAATCAAGAAATTATACAGAAATATAAAGATGTAAATAGGGCAACGAAATTCCGAGATAATGCAAAAGAGTTCGATTTAGACCAAAAAAATTATTTTCTTTCTGTTTGTTTGTTATTGCTACTTCCGGAAGTACAGGGGGCGTATCAATATTGTATTGAAAAAGCGGAAGCTGAAATATTCAGATATAGGTTTTGTTATGATAAAGATTTTATAAATAATTTAAAGAAGCAAGAAAATCTTACGGATGAAGAACTTAATAAGAAGTACACTTGTGATAAAAGCAAAATTTCTATTTTAAACCTACAAACAGCTGTTATGGCTTTTGACGAAGCGATAAGATATTCCAAAACTGTTGAAGAAATAAATTATATTGATGAACGCATACAACAAGTTATTGAATTTTATTACGAACAAAGAAACAAACTAATTGCTAATAATTTGAAAAAATGTGATTTTTAGCAAATAACAATATATAGAATCTATTAATTTGCATAGTTAATGAAATAACTTCAGTTGTTAAGGATAAATACAATTTTTTAGGTGCTAACAATCCAAATTTTTCATGTTTTCGTATTATAAATATTATCAATACATTACTCCCTAAAAATCTTGCGTGGTATAATAAAATTATTACAGGGGGAGAGGTGTATGTATAATCCAAAATCGCACAAAGCCGAAGAATTTATTAATCATGAAGAAATTCTCGAAACTTTAGAATATGCACAAAAAAACAAAAATAATGTTGAGCTTATAGACAAAATATTAGCTAAAGCAAAGCTTGAAAAAGGGCTTACACACAGAGAAGCGGCTGTCCTTCTTGATTGTGAAATAGAAGAAAAAAATCAAGAAATATTTGCACTTGCAAAACATATTAAGCAAAAATATTACGGAAACAGAATTGTACTATTTGCTCCGCTTTATCTTTCAAATTATTGTGTGAACGGTTGCGTGTATTGTCCCTATCATCATCAAAACAAACATATTCCTCGTAAAAAATTATCGCAAGAAGAAATTAAAAACGAAGTTATTGCACTTCAAGATATGGGACATAAAAGGTTGGCGATAGAATCAGGAGAAGACCCTGTTAACAATCCTATTGAATATATTTTAGATTCCATAAAAACAATTTATTCCATTAAACATAAAAACGGTGCAATCAGACGGGTAAATGTAAATATTGCCGCAACAAGCGTTGAAAATTATAAAAAACTTCATGATGCGGGAATTGGTACTTACGTATTATTTCAAGAAACTTACAACAAAGAATCATACGAAAAATTACACCCGACCGGACCAAAACACAATTATGCATATCATACCGAAGCTATGGACAGAGCAATGGAAGCCGGTATTGATGATGTTAGTCTTGGAGTTTTGTTCGGCTTAGAGTTGTACAGATATGAATTTGCAGGATTGATTATGCATGCCGAACACCTTGAAGCGGCATTCGGAGTCGGTCCGCATGCTATAAGCGTTCCTCGTGTAAAAAAAGCCGACGGCATTGATCCTTCTGCTTTTGATAACGGTATTGATGACGATACTTTTGCCAAAATTGTTGCTTGTATACGTATTGCTACTCCTTATACTGGCATGCTGCTTTCTACCAGAGAATCCGAAGAATGTAGAAAACGTCTTTTGGAGCTAGGTATATCTCAAATGTCAGGAGGTTCAAAAACCAGTGTTGGCGGTTATTATGAGCCTGAGCCTGACTGGGAAGATTCTGCACAATTCGATGTGTCTGACAGAAGAACTTTGGATGAGGTGATTAAATGGCTTATGGAATTAGGTCATTTACCGAGTTTTTGTACGGCATGTTATCGTGCAGGTAGAACGGGCGAACGGTTTATGAAGGTCTGCAAACAACAACAAATTCATAATTTTTGTCATCCAAACGCTCTTATAACCTTGAAAGAGTACCTTGAAGATTATGCCTCTGCGGAAACAAAGGCTATTGGGTATAAGCTTATTGATGAAGAAATAAAGAATTTTCAAGGTAATGAAGAAATTAAAAAATCTTTAACGGAAAATTTGAAACAAATAGAACATGGCGAAAGAGATTTTAGATTTTAAAGATTTCATATTGTCAACTGACTCCGACTACTGTCTTGGATTTTCTCCACGCTCAGA
>CAMEWS010000051.1 GCA_945946765.1 uncultured Clostridia bacterium | reverse complement strand
CGTTCGTCCTGAGCCAGGATCAAACTCTCCATTGTCAGAAAGTTTATGTCCATCGGTGAACTAAGTTCACCTGCTCGACTTTGCTTTATTCGTGTCCGTTAATTTTATTTGTTGTTGAATCAACAGGTATTTATCGTTTTTAGCTATTCTATTTTCAAGGTTCAAGTTAAACTGAGCTTCCTTTATGGACTGCTCTATGCTAAACAAATCTAATTGATTTATTCAGCGGAAACTTTTTTTGGATTTTAGCAACCTTAATTGGTTTCCAACTCATCCTTTTCTTTGACGTTCCCTTATCGTAACATCTCAAATTTTATTGTCAAGTGATTTTTTAAAATTTTTATTTAATGTTATTAATTAAAATTTCAATCTAGTGATTAACCATTCCAAACAAGAACTAGTTTTAATCTTTTGGGGTGCGTTTTCGGAGCTTCGGAATCAACTTCCGGCTTTTTGGTTTTCCCTCTTTTGAACCACCGCTGTGGTTTCTCCGTGGCTCGCTGACCACTTTATTAATGTAGCCCAAACTATTTTTTATTTCAAGTCTTTTTTTTTATTTTTTTTTGTATTTTTTTAAGTAATTTACAAAAATGCGATTATAACTGAATTTTCAGCTTCACATTTCTTTATATTTTTCTTTTTTTTATTATTTTATGCCTCAAAAATTCAACAAAATCAGCATGAACCATGTCAATACTCCATGTGAATCCTTTTATTAAAATCACATGCTTAGACGAGGTATTTACTACATCGATTCTATAAAATAAAAATGTAATAATGTATTAAATTAACACACCAATATATATAAGGAGATCCCCATGAAAAAAAATTTTATTGCTATCGGAACAATTTGCTGTATTGGATTGACAGGAATTGCTTACGCTGACAGCATGCCTTATGAGCCCGTTTTTGAAAATGTACCTATTACAGAATCAATGACAACAGCAATTAAAGAACAACCGACACAAAGTACAATGACTGCTGTTCCTAAAATTTCCGCTACGCAAACAGCAACTCCGGCGGCAAACACCGTAGCAAATACTGTTGAAAACGGAAATCTTCAAAGCGCTTTAATGCAACTGGACAGTGCGCAAGTGGAAATAAGAAATCAATTAATTCAATACAAAAATGATTATGCTCAAATTGATGCTCAGTATAAAACAATAAAAGAACAACGCAGCGCTAAAGCAAAGCAAGTTAAAGAAACTGAGAAAAAAATTAAAAGTTTGGATGACACAAAAGAAAAAATCAGAAAAAACTTAAACTAAATAAACAAAAAAGACCGCTTTAAAAAGCGGTCTTTTTTATGCAAGAAATAATTATTTACCTTCTGCGTTAATTTTACCTGCTTTAAATGCACCGGCGGCAATAACTCCAATAGTGGCAATTCCGCCCAAAAGCAACATTGCAGCATTTCCTTTATAAGTTTTTAACATTTGCTCAGTTATTTTACCTTCATGTTGTTCAACCAAACCTGCTAAAACGTTATGCCATTTACCGCCTTTCGGAAAAATTTTATTACCAATATTAGACATTAATCCACAAAATTTTGTCGCAAACCTTTCAATAACATTACCATATCTAAGAGTTTTATCCGCGTTCAATGTCCTATATGCTATCTTGCACAAACTTAAAGCACCGGTAGCTGTTGCACCTGCAGCTACAGCTGTAACAGCTGCATTACAGACTTGCCTAGATGTTTTTTTACCTTGTGTTGTTTTCGGAGAACCAACAACTGAACCACTCTTTGTTACTTCCATATTAATTCCTTTCTTCACTTTATACTTCCTTAC
Source organism: uncultured Clostridia bacterium (assembly GCA_945946765.1). Lineage (GTDB taxonomy): Bacteria > Cyanobacteriota > Vampirovibrionia > Gastranaerophilales > Gastranaerophilaceae > Limenecus. The sequence goes on along the minus strand of CAMEWS010000051.1, from coordinate 7,199 downwards.
ATATCTAAAAAAACACTAGGCAATGAAATATTGATAAGACAATATTCAACTGTCATCTATCCTATCCTATTAGGCATTATCATTGGATTTAGAACACATGGAAAGCTGTCTTTACATTTGTTTACAATTGAGAAATTGGTGTTTTAAATTAAATATTTAAAAATTTATGTTGCTAATTAAACAGTTTGGTTTAAATAACAAAAAGCCGCGATACGCTATTTCGATACGCGGCATAAATATATCCCCAACTATTCTTATTTTTTATTGATTATGAATTATTATGTTTTTCCGCCTGCCTAACCACTAATTTGTGAGTTTCTTTAACTACGTTAACTAACAGCGGCGGCTTAGACTGTTACACCCTTTGGGCTTCGAGCTCCCGAACCCCGACAGGTTTCACACACATAAATTACGCTTGAGGTTGATTCCACAAAGCATCTCTGATAAATTTGCTTTTTTGAGATTCTGAACTCAAAGCAACATTACTTGGTGTAAAGATAAATACACTATCACCAATTTTTTGTTGGTTACCGTTCAATGCGTGAGTAGCACCGCAAAGGAAGTCTACAATTCTCATAGCTTGATCTTTATCAAGTAAGTGCAAATTTAAAATAACTGTTTTCTTTTCTTTCAACTGTTTTACGATAGAAACAGATTCTTCATAAGAACGAGGTTCTGATACACAAACTTCATAACCTTTAAAACCAGGGTGGCTAACAACATTTGATGAAGTTTGATTAGTTGATTTTGATGAATACATTGGTTCCAAAGCAAGGTTATCCGAAATAGGATATTCATCCATTTCTGATTGAATATCATCAAAGATATCATCTCTGTTTTCAAAACCTGATGTTAAAAACCCTACTATTGATTTAATTTTGTCTGAAACGCCTGCCAATTTTTTTCCTCCCGATATTTTATGTAAATAATTTTCTTCCAATTCTAATCATTGTTGAACCAAATTTAACCGCTATTTTGTAATCACCACTCATGCCCATTGACAGTTCATTCAACTGACAATTATATTTCGTTTCAAGCTCTGATTTGAGATTTTGCATATCACCAAACAAAAACTCGAGTGTTTCCTCATCTGTTATCGGCGCAATATTCATCAAACCGTCAACTTTAATCCCTTTTAAATTCAAAATTGTTGCAAAAACATCTTTTAAATCTAAAACACTAAAACCGAACTTGGCATCTTCATTAGCATTGTTGACTTGCAAAAGGATATGTTGAATAATCCCTTGATTTTGGGCCTCTTGTGATATAGCCTGTGCCAATTTTAAAGAGTCAACAGACTGTATCAAATCAAACTTACCCACAGCTTTTTTCACTTTGTTCGACTGCAAATGCCCTATAAGGTGAAAAACGGAATTTTGCTTTATTTCGTCAGGCAAAGATTCAAATTTTTCCAACGCATCCTGAACTCGATTTTCAGCAAAACATCTTAACCCCGCATTATAAGCCTCTATAAGTTTTTCAACTCCAAAATACTTAGTAACTGCAATTATTTTTGGTTTATAAGGTACAATTTCTTTCCTTAGTTCTGACAAGTTATATTCAACATTTGACATTTGAATGTAAAACCCTCTTCCCAAGAAATGTATCAGAGATACTAATACTTTCTAAATTATACGGCAAGAGGCAATATTGGACAAACCATATACAACAAAAAGAGGATATCCAACATTTAAATTTGCCCAAAACTCATGCATGTCATGGTTTTTGCCATGTTTGTATTTTTGTCAAACATTCTTAACATTTCTTAATATATACAAGAACAAATTAAAACTCCTGCTGTTTAGCAGGAGTTTTCAATATAACTGTGTTAATTATAAACAATCAATATTGTCGCCATAATTTATATTATGATCAACAAACTTACCGGGTCTGTCAACATTGGGGTTAATTGTTTCCAAAAGCCACCATCCGAACTTTTCTTTTTTCGTCTGAGTTTCTGCCGGTATTGGTGTTGCAGGATCTTTTGTTCTTACTTTAATAATTCTTGAAACTTCATCTGAGTAACCCGAATTATGAATAAATTCCGGCGAAATAGTATCTTTAACACTTACTTCTGCATTTGCACAAACAGGGAACAATACTGCTATTACAGCAAATAACATATATTTTCTAAAATTTTTCATCTGTATTCCTCACATTAAACAATATATATATATAATACAGTATTTTAAATTTTATAGCAAATCGTATAAAAGCTCGATTTTTATAGATTAGTTTTCATTGTTAATGAGATCTAACAACTCCTGCAACAAATTTTCCTCAGGAACACGTTTTACAATTTCACCTTTTTTAAATATATAGCCTTCTTTTATAGCACCGGCAACACCATAATCAGCATGTTTTGCTTCCCCCGGACCATTGACCGGACAACCCATAACTGCGACTGTCAACGGCTTGTCTATATCTTTAAGTGCATTTTCAACCTTTTTTGCCAATCCTATTAAATCTATTTGACATCTACCGCAAGTCGGACAAGACACAAAATTTATGCCTTTTTGTCTTAAATCAAGCGATTTTAATATTGAAAAACCTGCATACACTTCTTCTACGGGATTTTCTGTCAAAGACACTCGTATTGTATCACCAATGCCCTCTGCAAGGAGTGTCCCTAAACCGACCGAAGATTTAATCAAACCTCCTTTTAAAGTTCCTGATTCGGTGACACCCAAGTGCAACGGATAATCAACCATTTCGGCTATTTGTCTATATGCCTCAATTGTAGTAGGTACACTGCTTGATTTTAGTGAAATTTTAATTTTGTCAAAATTATTATCTTCTAATATTCTGATATGACGCATTGCACTTTTTACCATTTTTTCATGCAAAGGAATATCCAATGCTGCAAGTTCTTTTTCCAAAGAACCAGCATTAATACCGATTCTTATCGGAACATTATTAATTTTTGCAAGATTAACAACTGTTTTAACATTATCATCACGTCCAATATTACCCGGATTTAAACGCAAAGCATCAATTCCGTTTTCTATACATTGGACAGCAAGACGATAATCGAAATGAATATCTGCAATAACAGGAATTTCTACCTGTTTTTTAATCTCTTTTATTGCAGCCGCAGCATCTTTATTCAAAACTGCAAGCCTAATTAACTCACAACCTGCATTTTGAAGTTCTTTAATTTGTTTAACAGTTGCAGAAACATCTCTTGTATCGGTATTACACATGGATTGCACTGATATTGGTGCATCTCCCCCGATTTTTACATTACCTATTTGTATTTGTTTTGAAATTCTTCTTTTAATCATGGTAAATCTATCCTCGCTTACTCACATTTTACCACCAAAATTCTGGACTATAACACTGTGTTTTGATAATATTCTTGTATGGACATAAAAATAAGAAGAATGGAAAAAAACGATGTCGATGAAGTTGTAAGACTGGAAGCCCTTTCTTACGGCGAACATCACTGGTCAAAAGAATCTTTTTACAATGAGCTTTCCAACCACCTTGCACATTATTTTTGTGCAGTTGATGAAAACTCAACTCTGCTTGGTTATGTCGGATGTTGGCATATTTTTGAAGAAGCTCACATAACAACGTTATCCGTACACCCTGATTTTAGACAACAAGGTATAGCCCAAAGACTCTTATTTGCGGTTATAGACGGCTGTTACAAAAACAAAATTAAATACATTACTTTAGAAGTCAGAGAATCTAATATTGCCGCAATTTCTTTGTACGAAAAAAACGGTTTTAAATCCATAGGAACTCGCAAAGGTTACTATCAAGACAATAACGAAAACGCCTTAATAATGTTTACAGAAAATATATGGTACGAAAAGTTCAAAACAATATACAATAATCTTCAGCAGGAGTACGCCTCACTATGAACACAAAACGCCTGAAAGAAGAACTGGATGCTTTTAATGCAGAGAATAAAAAACTTAGAATAACAATGGGCACAATTGTTGTAATGGGATGGTGCGTATTTTTAATTATTATAGCAACGTTTACCCAATTTGACTTTACCTACTATGTGCCTTGGATACCCGATAATGTTGACGGAAACATCTTTAAATTAAAGCATTGTATTTACATACCGCAAATACCTGTTATATTGTTTATCGCCGCTCTTATCGGAAAAAGATTCGGAATTACGGCAGTACTTATATATATATTATTAGGATTGACCTTCTTCCCTGTATTTGCACTGGGTGGTGGTATAGGCTATATTTTTGAATACAATTTCGGTTACATTCTTGCATACATACCTGCAATTTTTATAGTTGCTTTTGTCCTAAAAGACCAACAAAACTATTGGACTATCGCCAAAGCGACGTTTTTAGGCATTTTAACAATACATTTAATAGGAATATTTTACTTAATATTGATGGCAATAATACACCAAGACCCGTTTTCTCAAGTTACAGGCTGGATTACAATGCAAAGCGGAACAAAAATGGTTTATGATTTCATTTTTGGTTATCTTGCAATTTTATTCTCCAAACCCGTTAAACAAATACTTTGGCTATCTATGGGCTAAAATAGAGGTTTTAGGGTATTCATACATTATTATCAATATATTTTTGAATTTTTAAGTTTAAAATAATTGCGTCAAACATTTTTTTGCGTTGCTCGGCTGTCGCAAAACTATTTTTCATCACATTATTTTTTATTACATCAACTTCTTGTTCATCAAGAATAATGTCGTTCGGGTTAAAACCTGACAAATCAGGTTTATAAGGATTTTTTTCTTCTTGCAAATGATTATTACATTCAATCTCATCCATTTTCCATATTTTATGAGAAAATTTTATATCCACAGCCTCAATACCCAAAGGTTGCGCATAAGAATTAAACTTCTTTAATATATCAGTTTTAAACATAACCAACTCTGAACTGACAGAGGCATTTGCACAGGCAACGACAAGCACATTATCATGGTTAAGTGATTCTACCTTTGAATATTTTTCAAACTTTTTGCCGACAACCTTACCCCAAAATTTAAAAACAGTGGATTTTTTCATACCCTGTCTTAGGTTAGGAGCTTGCAGCAAATTGTTGGCAAGAAAACCAATACTGTTAAAATCCGTATATAAAAACTCTTTATCAGATTTTTGTGCCATTTTAATCCTGTTTATTACGTTCTTCTATAATTTTTGCGACTGTTTCAAAATCTTCAGGAGTATCTATATCCACACCTGTACCCCCAAAATAAACAAGAGGTTTTTTGCCGATAAAATCCCTTACTTCTTTCATTACCGATGTTTTGACAATATAAGTTGCACCTGTTTCTGCTAAAAGAGGAAAATGCCTATCTTCATCCTGTCTGCGTGGGCGATGCCTGTAATCGAATAAACACTCATATTCTCCGGTATCAGGGTCTTGACGCCATTTTGAATGCGTTGTGCCCAGCATTTTGCCTGCAAACACACTATCACAGCCATTTTGTTGATTATTAAAAAATAATTCAAAAGCCTCATCCAACTCTTTAGAATCTCTTAATGGACAAGTGGCTTGTAGCAGTACAACAACATCGGGAACATAATTTTGTTTTTCAAGTTCATTTAAAACCTGAAGTAATACAGGAGCGGTTTTAGTTTCGTCTTGTGCCAGTTCATCAGGGCGGTCAATTACTTCTGCCCCAAAAGACTGTGCAATCTTTTTTATCTCAGCACTTTCCGTAGAAACAACTGTTCTTGTGACATATTTAGAATTTAATGCAGCATCAATAGAATAAAAAACCAAAGGCTTATTAGCAAGAGGTCTAATATTTTTATTCGGAATACCTTTTGAACCTGCTCTTACAGGGATAATTGCAAGAACCTCCATACATACCCTCTCATTTCTCAACAAAAACGCCAAAACTTGTCCGCCCCATAAACGAGCGGTTCTAAAAATCCGATATTAAATTAACCCAAAATTTCTTCAAGAATTTTTGCGTTACTCAAAGCTTTTTGAGGGCTCGGCAATTTAGAACGTTTGATATAACTTCTCAAAGCTTCACGAACTAATTCGCTTCTTGTTCTCTGTTCACTATCGGCAACTTTATCAATTTTATTTAAAAATTCATCGGGCATTGATACCAATATTCTTGCCATTTTTTCTCCTTTATATATACATTAATAGTCTGTCTGTTTAGCAACTTCACCATTATATTATACATCAAAAGGTTATATTCTCTATATCACATAAGGTGAAATTTATTATAATGTTACAATTCTCGTTAACGTTTTTTGTTTGAACCTCTTATTTCGGCAGCAATTTCTCTTTTCATTTCAGCAAGTTCTTTCGCATATTCAGGAAATGTTCCCCATAAAGCTTCAAACCGTTGATCAGGAGGCACTGTTCTGGAAATTTCACTCAAAGTTTGTCTGATATGAGGTAACCTATCCCACGCTTCTTGAAAAATATATCGATTTAATTCTATATTTTCTTGCGACAACCTTCTGTTTTTTTCAAGAACATCATTGTAATGTAACGCATTGTAAGCTTGAGTTTTAGATGCAATTATAGCATTATAGGTTTCATCACTTGAACGTAAAAGAGTAGTATAATTTTTAGCAAAATCCGGCACCCTAATTTTATCTTTTAGCCATGTAATTCCTACCCTGTTCTTTAAACCTAAATCTTTTGCTATTTCATCAAGAGTCTTTAAATTAGCCCATCGCTCTTTTAAAAGATGCAAAGACAAATCTTCTAAAGAAATCTTTTCCATGATTTTTTTTATGTTAGGTGATTTATGTACAATAACGGCGTCTGCATCAAGAACTTCTCTGAATTCAAGAAATGTATTTCTTGCTTCATCCAAAGTTTTACAGTCTAAAAGAGCAGCATATTTATCTTTGTGTAAATCATAAAGCGTAATACTGTCTTGCTTACCTGCTTTTACAAGTTTTTCCACTTCTTCTTGAATACGTTTTGGCAAGATATCAAAATGAACCTGATAAATATATTTTAAATTTATATCTTTTGCCGCACCAAAACCCTGTCGTGTCACAGACGGGTCCGTATTATACAGATTGTAATTAAAGTAATTATTTTGTATTTTCATACTCTGACAAAATATGTAAAGAATTTTTATTGACTAAAAAGCAAACAACATTAACTTTTGTAACAACATTATCTAAATTTGTTTATAAGATTACCTTATTGGGAATTATATACTTGTACGGATTCATTTCCGGACAGGTGTAGACAACAGAAAAAGAAATGTTATG
>CAMEWS010000050.1 GCA_945946765.1 uncultured Clostridia bacterium | reverse complement strand
AAACAATTGACGGCACAGATACAGATAAAGTTGTGTTGTATAAAATGAGGTAAATTGTAATTACATTAGATTAACAACAATGCAAACAACAAGCTTGCAATCAGTGCAAATATTTGCAAGTTTGTATAAAAATGTACCCTGTCATAGCTTGCCAATTTTCCGATAATAAACGGAATAAGTATAAAGACGGGGAACACAAATGATTCTCCTCTCATACCAACAATCGGTCTTTGTATGCTGAACCATACAATTGATATAAAATAAATTAAAAATAAAATACAAACGAGAACAGTAAAATTAGAGAAAAACTTAAGCGCATCTTCACGTTTTATCAAAACAATTTTACCGACAACAAACATTATCAATAAAATAAGATTTGAAATTATTAAAGTTATTAATGATACAGGTGTATTTTTCAATATATTAAGCATTATATTCTCCAACTGTTAAGAGTTCTTTTTCTTTGATTTCCGGTACAAAATCGGAAAGACTGTTCAAAAATTCTATAGATTTTTCAAAAACAAAATCTCGTTCATTGTCCATCACAATAAGGTGATAACTGTTTTCGAGTTCGATATATTTTTTGTTTTCGGAAGATATGTTGTTAAATACAAAATTTGCGCTTTTTGTACTGGTTAAATCATCACGTTTTGCATGCATTAAAAGTATTGGCGAAGTAACTTTTGCAATATTTTTTCTTGTGTGTTTTGAAAGCTTTAACAACTCATAAATACAAGACATCGGATAGTTGTCGAGTGCCTCTGTATTCCTTTTTTGAAGAGCCGCAATTTTCTTTCTTAACACCTCATTTTTTAATCCGTAAGGTTCTCTTTCTGGAAAAGAATAATAATAGCGCAAAATTGTATGAAGCCCGAGCGGCATAAAAATATTGTACCAAGGGATTGTCCAACCGTCTAAAAACAGTGTTGTTGATAACGATAAAATTCCTCTGACTTCAGGAAATTCTTCCGCTATTGCCAAAGAAAGTACCGCACCAAGACACAAACCGCCAAGATATACTTCATCATAATTTTGGGTAAGTTCTTTGTAATGTTGTACGGATTCATCGTACCAATGTTTCCAAGTTACTGTTTTAATATTTATCGGGCTTGTGCCATGCCCCGGAAGGCAGTAACAATAAACATCAAAATTTGCTTCATGCAAAGCTCTGCCCATTTTTTTCATTTCAAAAGGGCTGCCCGTCATTCCGTGAAAAAGCAGCACGGCTCTTTTACAACGGGTTTCGTGTATAAATTTAAAATCCAAACTTTGTTCAGGCATGTACTCTGTTTCCGCTTATGCTTTTTCCATGTATCTTTCGAAAAGTTGATCCATTAATTCTAACGCCATATCAATTTCTTCGTCAGAAATATAAAGCTGAGGAACAAGAGTGATAATGTTCTTGTAATATCCGCCGTTATTGAGGATAAGACCGCATCTTTTACCTCTGTAATTCAAATCGCCTTTAAGACCTGCTTCAATAATCTCATCACAAAGCTCTCTTGCCGGTGTATATCTGTCAGTTTCAGTAACTTCAACACTCAACGCAAAGCCAAGACCGTTTACAGTTCCGATATTTTTGTATTTCTTTTCAAGCAATTTCAAACCGTCTAAGAATTTAGCGCCCTTACGAGCAATTTCTTTTTCAAGAGTTTCTCTTTCTTCATCAAAAATACTCATAACTTCATAACCCGCACGAGTACCAATCGGATTTGCGGCATAAGTTGAGTGAGTTCTTCCTGCGGGGAATACTTTAGGATTGATAAGTTCTTCTTTTGCCCACATGCCTGCAAGCGGGTTCATACCGTTTGTAATGGATTTTGCAAAAGTCATTGCATCGGGTTTAATATCAAAGTGTTCCATAGCCCAGAGTTTACCTGTTCTAAAGCAGCCCATTTGAACTTCGTCTGCCATAAAGAGGATATTGTGTTCATCAAGAACTTTTTTAAGTGCTTTAAAATATCCTTTTGGAGGAACAATGTAACCGCCCGTACCAAGCAGAGGTTCGGCAATAAATCCGCCGAATTCGCAATCTCTTGTTTTGGGGTCATACACACCGTTGTACTCACTTTCAAACAATTTTGCAAACTGTTTTACGCAGTACATGTTGCAAGATTCACATTTTTTGTCATAAGGACATCTGAAACAATACGGGAACGGAACAAAATGCGCCGTATCGGACATATGACCAAAATGTTCTCTGTATCTGTAACTTGAAGTTACTGCGGTAGTACCGATTGTACGTCCGTGATAACCTCCCATAAAAGCAAACATTCTCGGTTTTTTAGTGTAGTTACGGATTAACTTTAACATATCCTCGTTAACTTGAGCACCACCTACGTTAAACTGTACACGACCTTTTATACCGTATCTGTTTAAATTTGCTTTAGCAATTTTTTCCGCAAGGAGAGCTTTGTAATCATAAACAAATCTTGAAGAAATTTGAGGCATGGTTTGATATTGATCCAAAACAGCATTTAAAACTCTTTTGTTTTTGTAACCGAGATTACAGCTTGAATACCACATTTGTAAATCAAGATACGGAGTGTCTTTTCCGTCGTACATATAAGAGCCTTCACAATCTCTAAAAATTGTCTGTTCATCGTGGTAGTGAACTGTGTCACCCCAAGAACAATATTCCTTATCCAAAGCTTTAATTTCTTCATCTGACAATTTCATCTTTGTGTCGAGCATCTCTCTCTCCTTTTATACACTTTTTATATAATTCTTAATTTCTGAAAATGAACCAAATCCAATAGGATTAATATTTAAATCTTTATTTTTTGTATTTTCACAATACTCCAACAGTGAACCTTTGGCAAACAAAACATCAACATTTTTGCTTACACAAAAGTCTGATAACCCGTCCCCTGCGTACAATACCCGTTTTGTAACAATTTTGTTTTTATTTACAACATTACATTTACAAACACCCGATTGTCGTTTGCAATTTGTATTAAAATTTGGAAATTCCGTTATAAATTTTCCGTTTACAATTTTTAGTTTATTGGAAAAAATATTTACATCTTTTAAATTATATCGTTTTAAAATTTTTTCGATAAACAAATCAAAACCATCTGAAACAATATAAAAATCAATATTTTCTGATTTTAAATAACTTAAAAAATCAGGAAATGTTTCATCAATTTCTATAGAATTTACAAAATCATTAATAATTTTATCATTTATGGGGGGAAACATTTGCATCTGTTTTTCAATACATTCTTTTGAACCTATTTTACCCTCGAGCCATTTGTTTTCGATGTCAATCCACTCCGGATATGCATATAACTGTAAAAACTTATTTAAAGTATCCTCTTTGGTAATTGTCCCGTCAAAATCACTAAAGAATACAAAATCTTTCATAACCGCCTCAAGTTTTTATAAATAAGAAATGTTTGTTGAAAATATAAAATAAACAACGGCGGTTGTAAATAAAACATGTCCATGTTATAAAGTAGAAACCACGAGAGGTTTTGCCTTTTGTGAGTCTAAAAGATTGGATATCAAAACGTTTGAAAAAAAACATTAAACTGGCGAAACATGCAGGTTTTTGTTACGGCGTAAAAAGAGCCGTTGAAACAACAAAAAAATTAAAATCAGAAAATCAAGATAAGGAAATTTTTGTTCTCGGTGAATTAATACATAATTCACATGTTATTAATGAACTTTCTAATCTTGGGATTCACACCGTAGAAGAACTCCCCGAAAACGGAAATGCTATTTGCGTTATAAGAAGTCATGGAGCTGCTCCGGAAGTTTTTGAAACAACAAAAAACAAAGGTTATGAAATTGTTGATTTAACTTGTCTTGATGTAAAAAAAGTACAACACAAAGCAATCCAGCTTGTTCAAGAGGGTTATCTTCTTGTTATTGTCGGAAAACCCGAGCATCCCGAAGTTTGTGCAATAAAAGCAAATGCGCAAATCTACGGAAAAAACGTAATTGTTGCGCCTGACGTCACTACACTCAAAATTTCGGAAGAAGAAATAAAAAAACACAAGCGAGTCGGGGTTGTGGTACAAACAACTCAAAGACTTGAAAATTTGCAGGGTATTGTAAATTATCTTTTGCCTGTTGCAAAAGAAGTAAAAGTTTTTAATACAATCTGTGCTTCTACGTCTTTGCGCCAAAACGAAGCAAAAAACCTTGCGCAAGAATCCGACTTAATGGTTGTAGTAGGCAGCAAAAAAAGTGCAAACACAACGCATCTTGCCGAAATTTTAACAGGCATAACCGATACAATTCACATTGAAACGGAAAACGAATTAAAGAATTTTGAAGATTTAATAAAAAAATCTCAAAATATCGGTGTAACAGCCGGCGCATCGACACCCGATGCAATTATCGAAAACGTAATGAAAGAATTAAACAAGTATGATACATAACTCGTGTTTTCTGTCATTCTGAATTTATTTCAGAATCGCAATAACAAGCAAGCCGTAAATGATTTTAAGAAACAGAAAACAAACAATTCAAATTTAAACAAAATAAATATAACGAAAGGAAAAAACAAAATGACAACAAAACAATTAGACGAATTTGAAAGACTTTTAGAAGAATCTTTCACATCAAAATTAAGCGTTGCCGATGTTGTAAGAGGCATGCTCGTAAAAAAAGAAAATGACGGTTATCTCGTTGATATCGGTTCTAAATCCGAAGGTTTTCTACCTATTAGAGAAATCCCCTCATCAATGGTTGATGACATGAACATTGGCGATTGCAAAGAATTTTATATTCTCAAAGAAGACGAAGACGAAAAAAGCGGTATGCTTCTTTCTCTTAAAAGAGTTGCTTGCGCTCAAGCTTGGCAAGTTCTTCAAAACGCTAAAATTTCCGGTGAAACAATTACAGCAAAAGTTGTTTCTCTCGTTAAAGGCGGCGTAATCGTAGAAGCTCAAGATTTAAGAGGTTTCATCCCTGCTTCTCAATTAAGAACAGGCATGCCTTTTGACGGTCTTATGAATCAAGAAATTGAAGTTAAAGTTCTTGAAGCAGATGCAAAAAGAAACAAGCTTATTCTTTCTCAAAGACAAGCTCTTGCAGAACAAAGAGAACAACTCGTTGACGAAGTTATCTCTAACCTCGAAGTTGATCAAGTTGTTGAAGGTGAAGTAGTAAGAATTGCAGATTTCGGTGCATTCATTGATATCAACGGTGTTGACGGTTTACTTCCTATTTCCGAAATTTCTTGGCAAAGAATTAAACATCCTTCCGATGTTTTAACTTTGGGTCAAAAAATTGAAGTTAAAGTGCTTAAAATTGATGAAGACCTCAAAAGAATCAGCTTAAGCTTGAAAAGAATCGGTGACAACCCTTGGGAAGAAATTGAAGACAAATTTGAAGAAGGACAAGTTATTACAGGTACTGTAAACAAAGTTACTTCTTTTGGTGCCTTCATCAACATTTTCCCGGGAGTAGAAGCATTACTTCCTGTTGCCGAAATGGAAGACTCTAACGCTAATCCGTTTGATATCTACAAAAACGGTGACGAAGTTAAAGTTCTTATCAAAAAATTCACTCCGCAAGAACACAGAATTGCGTTGAGTGTAAAAGATATGCAAAACTAATTGTTGATTAAACACAATTAAAAAAGCCTGTCGGAATTTCCGCAGGCTTTTTATTTTAGTTTTAAATTTTCATTAATTAAAAGCTTTTTTTATTGATTCGTTATAAGGCGGATATAACACTCCTTTTTCCGTAATAATTCCTTTAATAAGGCTTGCGGGTGTAACATCAAAGCCCGGATTTATCACATTAATACCTTCGGCGCAAATTCTTTTTCCGTTAATATGAGTAACTTCCTCGTGAGAACGTTCCTCAATGGGGATTTCTTCTCCTGAAGAAATAGAGGTGTCAATTGTAGAAAGCGGTGCAGCAATGTAAAAAGGCACATTGTGATAATTTGCAGCAATAGCAAGGTTGTATGTACCGATTTTATTTGCTGTATCACCGTTAGCGGCAATTCTGTCGGCACCGACTACTACCATATCAATCATCCCTTTATTCATAAAATATCCGCTCATTCCGTCTGTAATAAGCGTTACAGGGATACCATCCATTGCCAGTTCAAACGTTGTAATTCTTGCACCTTGTTGACGGGGTCTGGTTTCATCCGCAAAAACCTGAATAGTATTGTCTTTTGCAAACGCAGAACGCACAACACCTAAAGCGGTACCATAACCTACTGTTGCCAATGCTCCTGCATTACAATGTGTTAGTATTGTTGCGCCTTTTTTAGGAACAAGCTCGGCACCGTTATCCCCAATTTTTTTGTTTATCTCAATATCTTCGTTTTCCAGTTCGATTCCGTGTTCAATAAGCATTTGAACCATTTCATTAACAGATTTTTCTGAATCTTTAATATAATTATATTGCTTATCAACAGCCCACATAAGGTTTACGGCAGTAGGTCTTGAACTTTTTAAATACTCCGCTCTTTCTTTCAATTTTGACAAAAATTCTTTTACATCTTGTGTATTTTTAGATATTTCCAATGCCGCAAGCGCCAAACCATGTGCGCCCGCAATACCGATTGCCGGTGCACCTCTGACAATCATTGTTTTAATTGCGTCATACATATCCTCCGAAGTCGCAATATCAACAAGCTTGTATTCGTAGGGCACAACCAACTGATCTACCATACGAGAAACATTTTTTTCTTTTATCCAACTGATAGTTTTAATTTTTGATTTAAAGTCCATCTCATCCCCTATAAATTTTAACTATTCTTCTATATTAATGTCTGTTTTTGATTCTTCGGGTTTTTGCTCAATCTGATTGTAAATATATATCGTAACAAGCCCTGAAAAAGCATTCATCAGTGCTGCCAATATTGCAACAAAGAATACCATCATTACAACAACAAAAAAACCTGAACGCACTAAAAGGCTGATACCCAAGTAAAAAGAACCTTTATATAAAAGACCTACGACTGTTGCCAACGGTACAAAAGATACCGAAAAAGCAAGGAATGAAACAAACCCCACAATTGCCCCGTACATTGCGCCTTGTTTTACGTCAAGAATCCCAATCATATCTAATTTTTTCATATAAAAAAGTATTATCGGTGCAGCCAATACAATAAGCGCAAAAAACGAAAAATTACAAACAAACGGTATTATTGTTAAAACCCCGAGTATAAGCCCAAGTACACCCGAAAGTGTTGCCATTTGTTTTATTAAAAGTTTGTTTATATTCATAATTACCTCTTTTTTTTAATTAAAATTATTATATAGCATATTTATAATGATGTCTAAGTTTGTATTGAGTTGTGGAAGTATTCCTTTGGCGTTGTTAGCTGTGCCGAGATATGTCTGCTGATACACCGATTCGATAACTATTTGATGTCAGTTGACTATATGCATTTTACATTCTTCGTTACGGGCATGGCAAACGCCAATAGCTATTGAATCTACCGTATCATCAAGTTTTGGCCAATTTTTACCGTTTTTGTTGACCATTTTTTCTACAGCTTCCGCAACTTCATTTTTAGAGGCTCTGCCATATCCGGTAATAGTTTGCTTTACAACTATCGGAGTGTATTCAACAGCAGGTATGCGATATTTTTCAAGAATCATCATTATAACTCCACGTGCTTGCGCAACTGGAATTATCGTTTTTTGATTCTTAAAAAAGTATAACTTTTCAACACCTGCCGTATCGGGATTAAAGGTTTTAATAATTTCCTCCATATCATTGGAAATTTCCAACAATCTCCCCGCTTCGGATTTATGTTTGTCAGTTTGTATTGAACCTGAAGAAATTAAATTGTATTGCTCATTTTCAACATCAATGATGCTGTAACCCACAATTGCTATTCCCGGATCAATCCCCAATATTCTCATGTATTCAATTATAAAACAGCTTTTTATAAATACAAATATTTAATAATACTTAGCCATATTTGGGGATTATATTTATCAAAGCTTTATTTATATTGGCAAATATGTCACAAAGGAGCTTAATATGAATAAAATTGTATATTTTGATGTACAAAATTATGAAAAGGAGTTTTTGAAAAAGCATAATGAAGGCAAATATGATTACCACCTCGAAAGTAATTCTTTAAATAATCTTGCTTCATTAAAAGAAGAATATAAAGATGCAAAAGTAATTTCGGTTTTTACAACTTCTCGTGTTTCCAATAAAGTTTTGGCGCAATTTCCTAAATTAGAGCTTATAGCCTTGCGTTCCGTAGGGTTTAACCATATAGACATTGATTATTGCAGTGAACGAGGTATTGTGGTTGAAAATACTCCGAATTATGGAAATAAAAGCGTTGCGGAATTTGCAATTGCACTGTTGTTGGATGTTTGTCGTAAAGTTACATTTTCGTATACCGAATATAAAGAAGCACATGTAAAAGCAACTGCACTTATAGGCAATGAACTCGGCGATAAAACAATAGGTATTGTGGGTTTGGGAGCAATTGGGTCGGAGTTTGCAAAGCTTGCACACGGATTTGATATGAAAATTCTCGGATTTGATTTTTCTCAAAAACAAGAGTTAATTGAGAATTACAATGTTAAATATACAGATTTTGATACTCTGCTTAGTAAATCCGATTTTATTTCATTACATGCACCTTTGACAAAAGAAAATAAGCACATGTTTAATGAAAACGCTTTTGCAAAAATGAAAAAAACTGCAATAATTATAAATACCGCAAGAGGCGAACTTATTGATACACAGGCACTTTTTAACGCTTTAACAAGAAAGGAAATAGCAGGTGCAGGTTTGGATGTATTGGAAAGCGAAGAAGCAATTTCCGACCCCGACTACCTTGCCGATATAGGGAAATTGGACGAATGTGCTTTAAAACAAACCGTTTTAAACAATCGTCTGTTGCAATTACCAAATGTTATAATCACGCCTCATATTGCTTACAATACTCACGAAGCTATAAACAGGATTTTGAAAACAACAATGTCAAACATAAACTCGTTTTTTGACGGTGTTGTGAACAATAACGTAAATTAAGCGCAACAATTTCATATTGTCAACTGACTCCGACTACTGTCTTGGATTTGCTTTATGCTCGTTCCTGTCGTTGACTTTACTTCGTTGCCGTCAACTTCGGACTCGCTTTCC
>CAMEWS010000049.1 GCA_945946765.1 uncultured Clostridia bacterium | reverse complement strand
CGTCATATTTTTCTTTTTTAACTTTTTTGGGCTTTTCAGCTTTTTCAGTTTTTTCGGCTTTTTGAACCGTAGGTTTGTTACTGTTTTCTTTAGAAGTTTTACCGACTTTAAAATTAAAGTCAAACGCCAAAGCACTGTTTGCAAAAAAACAAGCAGCTGCAACAATTATTATTAATGTTCTAAAATTCTTTTTCATACCTTCACCCATATTATGGAATTATTTTTCTGTGTTTTCCACTTTTTTGTTCATAACTAAGTCAACAAAATGTTGAATAATTACATAAAAAGCGGGAGTCATAACAGTACCAATTGTACCTGCAGCCAACATACCTCCAAACACGGTAGAACCAACGGAAATACGTGAAGACGCACCGGCTCCGTGAGCTAGAATAAGCGGAAGCATACCGACTACAAAGGCAACTACCGTCATCATAATTGCCCTAAACCTGATTTTTGATGCCTCAACAGCGGCATCTTCAATTGTCATGCCGTTTTCCTCATGCAAAACTTTAGCAAATTCTACAATCAAAATCGCCTGTTTTGCGGCAAGACCGATAAGCATAATCATACCGACTTGCGAATAGAGGTCAAAGGCTTGTCCCATTACCAATTGGAATATCAAAGCACCTGCAGCGGCAAGAGGACAAATCAATAATACCGCAAACGGGATTGACCAGCTTTCATACAGTGCAACAAGGAACAAATATACAAACAACAAAGCAAGAGCGATAATCGTTGTGGTTTGTCCGCCCGATTCAATTTCTTGTTTAGAAGTACCCGACCACTCAAAGCCCATATCGTTAGGCAATTCCGCTTTTGCAACCTGCTCCATTGCCTTCATTGCTTCACCCGAACTTCTACCCTGTGCGGGGTTTCCCGAGAATTGAACGTTTCTGTACTGGTTATAACGAGTAATAGAACCTGCACCTACAGTCTGTTCCAAAGAAACTATTGTAGTAATGGGAACCATTTTGCCTGCATTGTTTTTAACATAAATACCTTTTAAGTCATTGGCATTTCTTCTGAATTTTTGTTCTGCCTGCAATTGTACTCTAAATACACGCCCGAGCTTGTTAAAGTCGTTTACGTAATATGTACCGAGAGTTGATGACAATGTGGAATAAAGTTCCTGCAAATTCACTCCCTGTGCCATAGCTTGAGCATAATCAACATTAACGATATATTGGAGCATGTTTGCCTGATACTGTGTATAAACGTTGGAAAGGTCTTTATTTTGGTTTGCCGCCATAATCAATTTTGTTGCAAACTGTTCCATTTCCTGAGGAGAATACTCTCCTTTAGAAAGCATTTGGAACTCAAAACCGCCCAACATACTCATCCCCGAAATTGCAGGTGGTGAAAATACTGCAATATTTGCTTCTTTTATTGCGGAAAATTCCTTACGCAACCTTTTTAATATTGCAGTTGAAGACAAATCAGTTTCTTTGCCTTGAATTTTTCTTATTGCTTTTTGGAAAATATTGAACTCACGTTCCGACCATTCTTTTAACGCAATTACCACAAACGCCTGATTGGACGGACCCATACCTACAAAAACGATTCTGCTTCTAACCCCGTCCATATCTTTTAAGATATTATCCATTCTGGTTGTTACGTCAGTTGTTCTGGCAATAGATGCACCCGCAGGCAAAGTCACTTGTGACATTAGCACAGCCTGATCTTCATCCGGAATAAAGCCTGTCGGAATAATTTTAAACAAAACAAGCATTAATACTATAATTCCGCCATAAATTACAAGTGTAAGTTTTTTGTTATATACAAGTAATTTTACATAATGCAAATAAATATCCGTAAGTTTTTGGAAATACACGTTAAATTCAGTAAATATCCATTTAATAGCGGCGGAAATTTTGTTGGAGGGTTTTCTGTCAGGATCTTCATGTCTTAATATTATTGAACACAATGCAGGAGAAAGCGTTAAAGCGCAAACCGCTGACAACGCAATGGATACTGCAATACAAACAGCAAACTGTTTATACATCAAACCTGACAACCCCGGCATAAAACTTACGGGAACAAAAACCGCCATTAAAACCAACGCCATGGAAACAAGCGCTCCGCCTATTTCCTTCATAGTAATTTGTGTTGCTTCAATCGGCGATTTACCATCTTCCAAGTGCCGTTTTACGTTTTCAATTACGACGATAGCATCGTCTACTACGGTCGCTACCGCAAGTACCATTGCAAACAACGTCAGCAAATTGATTGACATATCAAATATCGGCAATGCCGCAAAGGTACCTACCAATGACACGGGAATTGCAATCAACGGAACGAGAGTTGCTCTCGGGTCGCCAAGAAAGACAAAGATAATTGCAACAACAATAATAGAAGTTTCGATAATTGTTTTGACAACTTCCTTCATAGATTCCCGAATAAACAAAGTTTCATCGTGTTCCATTGCCAATTTCATACCGTCAGGTATTGTTTTAGAAAGTTCTGCCATTTTTTTCTCAACGGCATTAACAATTTCGATTGCATTTGCCCCAGGTATTTGAATAATCTGAATCAAAGCCGCAGGCTGACCGTTCACTCTACCGTTTCTGGAATAAGTTTCCGAGCCCAATTCTACCCTTGCAACATCTTTAATTTTTATATTAGAGCCGTCCATATTTGAGCGCACAATAATATTTTCAAATTCTTCGGGTTGCAACAAACGTCCCTTTGTCCTTAGGGTAATTTGAAAACGCTGTTTGTCATCCCCCGGCTCTTGACCCAAAGCACCTGCCGAAACTTGCACGTTTTGAGTATTAATAGCGTTTTGAACCTCAAGTACCGATACATTCAAATTTGCCATTTTTTCGGTATCAAGCCATATTCTCATAGAATAATTGCCTGCGCCGTATACGTTTACTTCACCGACACCGGGAAGTCTTGCTATTTCGTCTTTAATAAAAATTGAAGCATAGTTTGTGACTTCAAGTTGCGAATATCTTCCGTCAGTTGAAGTTAAGTTCAAAATAGCCGCACCTGCGCCTGCAACCTGTTGTTTAGCTGTAACCCCAAGCCTTTTTACATCTTCGGGCAACTTGGGTTGAATCTGCTGTATCCTGTTTTGAACGTTAACAAGGTCAATATTTCTATCCGAACCAACTTTAAAATATATTTGCAACTGATATGATTCATCCGAGCTTGTTGAAATCATATACAGCATATCTTCTACACCGTTAATTTGAGATTCCAAAACAGATGCAACCGAAGACTCAACAACATCGGCACTGGCACCCGGATAAGACGCTGTAACCATAATTTGAGGAGGCGTAATATTGGGATATTTTTCCAACTTTAACCCCGTCATAGCAATAATCCCCACAAGTGTAATGAAAATTGAAATTACCATTGCGAATCTGGGTTTTCGGATAAAAAAGTATAAATCTTTGTCTTCCGTAGTTTTGTGCTCGTTATTATTACTCATTTATTTAGAATCTTTCTCATTATTCACTTTTACTTCTTCGTACGTTACGGGTGAGCCGGGTCTAAGACGTTGGAATCCGCTTTTGATAACCATTTCATTAGGTTTTAATCCCTCTAAAACAACCCAGCTATCACCTTCTTGTTTATCAATTTTTACAAATCTTTGTTGGGCTTGCTTGTTTTCATCAATAACCCATACATAAGTACCGTTTGTACTATCGGATACTGCAACTTGAGGAACAAGAACAACAGATACGGGCTTTTTGGAAGTTGCCGTAACATTTACAAAATCCCCAGGAACAAGAACATTATCTTTGTTTACAAACGTTGCACGCAAGGAAATTGTACCGGCAGTCGGGTCAACCTCGTTATTTACAAATTCCAATTTACCTTTTTCTTTATACTCACTGCCGTCAGACAATTTTATAGTCACATCCATGCCTGAAAGTGCATCTTTGCCGGCATCCGCAGTGTTTTTCATATACTTAACATAGTCTTCGCTTTTAATAGTAAAGTAAGCATAAATAGGACTTGTGCTTACTATTTTGGTTAAAGCACCCGACTGAGGATTTACAAGGTTACCTTCCGTAATAAGAATCTTGCCCACTTTACCGTCTACGGGTGAAACTATTTTTGTATAACTCAAGTTAAGCTTTGCTGCAGCAAGGTTTGCTCTGTTTACATCCAATGCCGCTTTATTTTGATCTCTAGTGGCAAGCGCATTATCATAATAAGATTTGCTTACAAAATCATTTTTAACAAGCTCTCTTGCCCTCACCAACTCTTTTTCGGAATTTACTAGTGCAGCCTGAGATTGGTTTACTGCTGCCTGTGCCTGTTGTACGGCAATTGCGTATTCATTTGGTTGAATAAGGAATAAAGTTTGTCCTTTTTTTACAAAAGCACCTTCTTTAAAATATCTTTTTTGAAGCCAACCGTTAATCCTTGCAACAACATCTACGGAATACTTTGCTTCAATACGACCTACGGATTCTGTTTGAGGATAAATTTCTTTTTCCGTGGTGTAAGCAATTTCTACTTGAGTAGGACGTTTTTGAGCCTCTGCCGCCATTTTTGCCCCGATAACACTCATGATTTTATTAAACACAATAGGTACAATAATAATTGCTGCTATTATTATCCATATAATTTTCTTTTTATTCATTATAAAAAATCCTCATTTCCCCAAATGCGTAATTTTAGGCACAGTTATGCCAAAGTATTGTTATTATACTAACAATTTTATACTAATGCAACAAATTTACAATAGTACAGTTAGTGTATGTTAAAAGCTTTACAACCTGTTAAAACAAAAACCCTATTCGATTTTGAATAGGGCTTTTATTAATCATATAAATTGCTATCTATTCCATAGTTCGTCAGGATATATCCAATTATTTTGGTACAATATTTCAGTCACATCATCCGGCAATACAGTACCGTCAGACAGTTTAATTTTAAAGTATTGTATATCTTTTCCTGCTGCATTCGGTCCTTTAGCTGAACCGTTAACATCCACTGATATATATATATGCTCGGAATCCGCAGTTGTTGGTGTGTATTTTACAAATTTCATGCCATCTTTTGTTGTTGTGTAATTCGTACCTGCAGTTTGTTTTTTAAATGAAGGCTGTAAAAAGTCACTAAAAACTTTATCGGCACTGATTTTACGAATAGGCCCCTTGATCATTGTCGCATTATCAACAACTTCATTTAATGTATAAAATGCTTTTTGTGCATCTTTTGCAAACTCTTGTTTTTGAGTATATTTCTTCAAGGTCGGAATCGCCATAGAAGAAACTACCCCTATAATAATCAACACTAATACAACTTCAACATACGATACTGCTTTTATTTTTTTTAACAACATTGTTTTTCCCTTAATAATAATTTATTTTCCATCCGTCTTCCATGAGCGTTTTTGCATGCTCCACAGGACAAAGTTTCCACTGCCCATAGTCGGCATCTTCCACGCAATTTGGGTTGTATTTTCGATAATTAAACAAAAATACATCAACACCTTCTCTGTTTGGCGCTGCATCTGCATTTACATCTATAATAAAACTGTTTTGACCATCTCCGGCACCTCGTCCTGCAATTACAATACCATCCATCAAAATAACAGCACGGATTGTAGGTGTGATTTTAGTCCCACCTTCAAAAGGAGTATAATTTGTTGAACATTCACTATTATTAGATGTTGAAGATGTGCAATCTTTTATATAATTTAAATGTTTCTTTAAATATTTTTGTAAAAGAATACCTCCGTCATTACCATCTTCGGAATCATTAATTTCACCAATTTCTTTACCTTGCTCATCAGATGCCAACTCTAATGCATGTTCTAACGTAACATATCCTTTTTGTGCCAGTGCAGCATACTCTGATTTTTGAGAGTGTTTTTTTAATCCCGGCAAAGTCAACGCTGTAACAGTCCCCATAATAGCAAGTACTGCTAATAACTCTACAAGCGTTACGGCAGCTAACTTTTTCATTTTTATTTGCATGACTCACCTTTTTTTACTAAATTTCTAAAATTAAGGTATCTTTGAACCTCTTTGTTTAAAGAATTAACAGATTCCAGATAAGCACTGTCAATATGCACTCTGTTGTCGTATTGAGGATCTAAAATATACACAGTCGGAAACCCTGAAATTCTGTATTCTTTGGATATTTTTTCATTTTTAGGATCATCAACATTAATTAGAACAACACTAAATTTATCTTTATTTATGTTTCTAACTTTATCCAATCTCGGCATAAAACGTTGACAATATGTGCACCAATCAACATAAAACACCCCAATTATCGGTTTATCGATTTTGGCTGCTTCTTCATAAGTAACACCCAAGTCGTAATCAGACGGCTTCATTTGTGCTTTTGGCAAAAGAGCCATACAAGCCGTAATTGTACAAGCTGTAAGCGCAAGTACCACCATCGATATTATTAATGTTTTCAGTTTTTTATTCAAAGTTGTGCTCCTTTTGGTACTACTGTTACTCCGCCTTCCGATACAAAGAATCCTCGAGCTTCATCTTCAGCTCTGTCAAACCCGATTTTTGTATACGGAGGTATATCAACGTTTTTATCAATAATAGCTTTTTTAATGTGCGAATGTCTGCCGACATTAACATTTTCCATAATAATCGAATCTACAACGCTTGAAAAACTGTTAATTCTAACTTTTGGAGAAAGAATACAACGTGACAATGTACCACCCGAAATAATACAACCTTCCGCAACCAGTGAGTTTGTTGCCATACCTCGTCTTTCAAGTTCTTCCCAAATAAATTTTGCAGGCGGATAGTTGTAGTTAAATGTTCTTATCGGCCATTCTTTTGTGTATAAATTAAACTCCGGAGAATAAGCCAATAAGTCCATATTAGCCTGCCAGTATGCATCCATTGTTCCTACATCACGCCAATAGCCTCTTTCGGCTTCTTCCATTCCCGGAAATGTATTTTGTGCAAAATCATATACAAACACTTTGTCACCTTGAGAAAGCATTTTGGGAATAATGTTTTTGCCAAAATCATGGCTTGAAGTTTGAATATCCGCATCAATACGAAGCTCCTCAATGAGTTTGTTACGTTTAAAGAAATAATTCCCCATTGATGCAAGACATTTTGTTTCATCACCGGGAATATGTTTTGGTTTTGTTTTAGGTTTTTCTATAAAATTAATTAAACGCCAGTTTTCATCAACTTCCATAACTCCATATTCGCCGGCTTCTTCTATGGGAATAGGTATAGCTGATATAGTTAAATCAGCATCATGTTTTTTATGAAAATCAAGCATTTGAGCCACATTCATTTTATAAATATGGTCACCGCCAAAAACAGCTATATAATTTGCATTATCTTCTGCCATAATATGGTGAATATTTTGAAAAACTGCATCTGCCGTGCCTTTATACCAGTGACCGTCAATCCTCATCTGAGCAGGTACAAGATCAACATACTGGTCAATTATCGGAGATAATGGCCACGTGCGTTGGATGTGTTTATTCAAAGAATCTGACTTATATTGAGTAAGAATTTTGAGTTTGTAAAAACCCGAATTAATAAAATTATTAATAACAAAGTCAATAATACGATATCTTCCGCCAAAAGGAACCGAAGGCTTTGCCCTATCACGTGTTAACGGATAAAGTCTTTTACCTTCTCCGCCGGCAAGAATCATAACCAATGTGTCATCTACAGACATAAAGAACTCCTAATATTAATAACCATAACTAAATAATATCATATTCAAGTCAAAATGATAAGCAAAATATAAAAATTGCCATAAAATAAAAAATTTATTTTTAACCTCACTTTAATGTTTTGTCTCGTAACAATTGCATACACTCCTTGTTAATATTAAAATTTCGATATGAATATTAACTATGAATTTGAAACAATCTCAGCAATTGCAACACCTCTTGGTATGGGAGGTGTTGGGGTTATTCGCATTTCGGGAGAAAAAGCGTTTGAAACAGTTTCAAAGATTTTTTCAAAAAAAATTGAACAATCCGGCAAAATTTATCACGGTTGGATAACAGAAAATAACAAAAAGATTGACGAGGTTATTGTACTCCCCTTCAAAGCTCCTAACAGCTATACGGGTGAAGATGTTATCGAAATTCAATGTCATGGCGGTCCTGCCGTAGTAAAAAAAATACTTAAATTAACCGTACAAAACGGTGCTCGTCTTGCTCAGCGTGGAGAATTTACAAAACGAGCCTTTTTAAACAAAAAGCTTGACCTTTCGCAAGCTGAGGCTGTTTTGGATATAATTCACGCAAAAACAATAAATTTTGCACAAAAAAGCGCAAACAATCTCTCGGGCGCTTTGGCTCAAAAAATTCAAGAAATAAAATCCTCGCTGTTTAATTTGTATTCAAGAATCATTGCGGCTGTGGATTTTCCTGAAGACGTAAAAGAGCCTGAATATTCATATTTAAAAGAAGAAGTTGAAAACTCCATAGAAAAAATTGATAAAATTTTAAAAAACGCAAACGCCTCAAACATAATGAGGCAAGGAATAAAAGTAGCAATTGCAGGTTGTCCTAATGCAGGCAAATCCTCACTTTTTAATGCACTTTTGAACATAGAAAGAGCAATTGTCACAGAAATCCCCGGAACAACAAGAGATATAATCCAAGAAACACTGGACATTGAAGGCATTCCCGTAACGTTAATTGACACGGCAGGGATTCGGGACAATGAAAATGTAGATAAAGTTGAAGCAATCGGCATTGAATATACTAAAAATTGTGTTGAAAACGCTGACTTAATACTGTTTTTATTTGATTGGAGCAAAGGTTTTGACAAAAATGATGCGCTTATTTATGAGCTTATAGAAAACAAGCCTCATATAAAAATTGCCTCAAAGTCAGACCTTGCGGAAGTTCCTAATCCCGAAGCCGTAAATATTTCTTCAAAAACCGGGTTTAACATAGATGTTTTGAAAGAAAAAATTAAAGAAGCTGTTTTAGACTCAAACTCTTTTGAAACAGAATTTGTAACAAACCAAAGACAGGAGGAATGTTTGCAACATTCCCGTACAGCTCTTTTTAATGCGCTTGTAGCAATAAACAACAATGAACTTCAAGATTTAATTTCTATTGATATAAAATCTGCGCTGATGGCGTTGGATGAGATAACAGGCGAAGTTATTACGGACGAAATTTTGGATAATATTTTTGATAATTTTTGTATAGGGAAATAGTGTGTGACCACAATTTGGATTATTGGCGTTCACAAGGTTAAGTATTCCGTTTCAAATATCCAAATTAAA
>CAMEWS010000048.1 GCA_945946765.1 uncultured Clostridia bacterium | reverse complement strand
TGGCGTCATTCGCACTCCGTTACACTTCTACAAGCGAAGCCGCCTCAAACATATTATTCATTGAAAAGTTTTTTGAATTTATTTGATTCTCCGGTGTAACAGTACTTTTGACCTTGTTATAAACGATAAAACTAAATGATAATTCTATATTATTTTTACTCCGTCCGGAATAAAACTTAAGTTTTCTATTATTTGAAATCGTTCTTTATCAAAGGCGCAGGGACTGTTTTTTTGTAGCACAAAAAATGTAGGGCCTGAACCTGACATCATTGAGTCAGGGATTAGGTTTTTAATTTCCTGCAATTCTTTGTAATCGCTTATTACAGCTTTTTCAAGGCTGTTGTATATTAGGCAAGTGTTAAAGTTTTGAACCATTTTTTCGGTGTTGTTCGGTACTGATTTATCTTCCATTTTAGAAAACTTAGTATAAGCTTCTTTTGCTGAAATCCCGAATCCAAGCGGTTTTATTAACGTTACATCCTGTTTTTGTGTCGGTATTTTACTGGTGTTTTCGCCCCTACCCGTACAAACGGCAGTACCTCCGTTTAAACAGAAGTTTAAGTCCGAACCCAAAGAGGCGCAAAGTTCTTCAATTTGGTCTTTCGATAGCGGTTTGTTAAACAGCTCGTTCAATGCAAAAAATGTTGCGGCGCCGTCTGTGCTTCCGCCGGCAAGCCCTGCTTCTACGGGAATATTTTTTTCTATGTAAACTTCAATTTTTTTATTTGTAATATTTGTTTTTTCAAAGAATTTTACTATCGCTTTGTGGACAAGATTTTTTTCGTTATAAGGGATATTGTCACTGTTTCCGCTTAACACAATTTGTGTTGAGTCGGAATCTTCAACTTTAAAAGTCAGATAGTCATAAAGGCTTATCGCCTGCATTATGCTTTTTATATTGTGAAACCCGTCTTCTCTTTTATCTAAAACTTCTAAAGTAAGATTGATTTTTGCAGGTGCTGCAGCTTTTATTGTTTGCATTGATTTTGTAACTCCTCGGAAAGTTCGGCAAGCTTTTCTATAGAAAGAGTTTCGCCTCTTGTGTTTTCATCCCAGTTTAGTTTCTTAATTGCTGCTGCAACCGCATCTTTGTTAAAACCCGCATTCATTAACGAGTTTTTAAGTTTTTTTCTTCGTGTTGCAAAGCAAGCTTTAACAACTTTTCTTAAATGAGAGTAGTCTTTAACTTTTACTTTAGGTTCTTTGTTTATTGTGATTTTAACAAGTGCCGAATCAACTTTTGGTGCGGGATAGAAGGATTTTCTGCCGACTTTTTGTATAAGCTCTACGTTTGCATTAAATTGTGTAAGTATTGATAATAAACCATACTGTTTTGAAGGAGCGTTTTCGTCTGCAACAAGACGTTGAGCCACTTCCCACTGCACCATAAGCACTATTTCCGATATTCTGTTGCGGTTGTCATTGTTAAGGTCATCAATTTCCCCTAAAAGATGAGCCAAAATCGGGCTTGTTATGTAATATGGTATATTGGCTATAACCTTAAAAGTCGTATCTTCAAGGTCTTTTAATTGTGTTTTTAAAATATCGTTGTGTATGAGTTTAAATTTGTCTGTTTTAATGTGATGAAGTGCTTCTATGGCATCTTCATCGATTTCTACCGCATAAACTTTTTTGGCTTTCTTTACAATATTTTCGGTAACAAAACCTGCTCCGGGACCTATTTCCAAAACAGTATCGTCAGGCGTTACTTCTTCGACTATGCGTTCAATAACGCTTTCATCCACAAGAAAATTTTGCCCCAGACGTTTTTTGGTTTTAAATAATTTTGCTCTTAATAAGTAATCAGACATACTAAATATGATACAATAAAAAACATGATAATAATACCTGAATATTTGGCTGTTCATGAACCCAAGGAAGAACTGCTTGAAATAATTAACAATAAAACTTTTAATGATAAGGTTTTGTATAAGAAAAAATCTGATTTTCATGAAATTAAAGTTGTTGAAAATGAAATAGGACGTTTTTTGCACTACAAAGATACTTATCAGGCGGGTTTTATTGATACACCTGTGTATAAGGGCAATTTGCCTTATATAAATTATTTTGTAATACCATATTTAATTAATCCTGATATAAAAAATATTTTGCTTATCGGGTTTGGTACGGGCAAAATTGTTAACGATTGGGAACAGTTGTTTGAAAACCTTGAAAGTATTGATATAGTTGATATAGAAGAAAATATTTTTGATATTGCTAAGGAGTATTTTGGGTTTAAAAAGTCAGAAAAAATGAATTTCATTTTGCAAGACGGGCTTGTATATTTAAGAACAAACAAGAAAAAATACGATTTGATTGTTGTGGATGTTGCTTCTGACGAAGGTATTGATGACAGATTTTTAAGTGAAGAATATTTTAAATCCGTTAAAAAATCCTTGTCTAAAGGCGGGTTGTTTGTGTCAAATCTTTGTTCAAGTGCCGATTTAACCTGTAAAGAAAATACGTTTTTTGCTTCTTTGCGTGAAACCTATAATAGCTTTTTTCAGCAAGTAAGTATTTTTAAAGGTGACGAGTCGGACAGAGTATATTATAAAGCCTTTTTTGACATAGATGAGCATGTTATTGATATTACCAACATTATATTAATTTCTTCAAATCAAAAATTTACAATAGGTGACGATTATTCAAAAATTGCAAGTATCGGACTTGATATAAAACCCTACGTTAAGAATTTACAATTTTTTTAACACCATAGGATAAATTAAGGTAATATATATCGAGGTTACGAACGTAAATATTGCATAGGCAATATGTTTTACAAAAAACATCAAGCAAATGTCTTTAAATAAAAACATAATTGCATAAAGTCCTATTAAGCCAATAACAACTGATATTACCTTCTTTTTTGTGTTGCTTGTAATTTCAAAGTTAACAAAGCGTTTTTCTAAAATCCAACCGGTTAGAGTACCTAGCATAAAACTGAGTTTGTAATATACTCCGTGTTTCATTGTGAGCGGATTTATTACGTCCGTAAGACTGTTGTATGTTTCCATTTGTATACAGCATTTTATGTGAAGGTATAGAAGTAATATTACTGTCATAACAAGTGCTGTTATGTAAAAAATAATATCCCTGTTTGGTTTTGCTTCTATAAATTTTAACAGCTTGTCTATACCCAAAATAAGCAGACAGCCTACTATTATAGAAACAATAACATCTTGAGGTGTGTGCACTCCGACATAGTTACGTGAAAAAGCTACAAGTAAAACAATTGTAATAAAGGTATAGCGTAATAATTTGTTTTGCCACCATTTGTATGCAGCCGCCCCCCAACAACTCATTGCTCCGGCTGTATGACCGCTTGGAAAAGAATATCCGTCTGCCATTGGTAAAGCTTCTTTAAGCGGACAAACTTGCGGGTTTATTAGCCAAGGGCGTTTGATACATGCAGTCATCTTTAAAAATACGTTTATATACAGCATTAATGCAAAGTTGAATAAAATGAACGTACCTGTTTTTTTATTTATTCCCCAATAAACTATGGATATAAATGTTAAAGGAATAACTAATTCTCCCAATATTGTTATATTGAGAAAAACGTTATCAAATACTCCGTGTGTTATGTCCCTAAGTTGCTGTAATAACAGTAAATACTGTATTTGCCATTCCATTGTTCCAAACATATTTTTAATTGTAACGTAATATTAATTTTGAGGCAATTTTTTGAAATGAAAATTTTTTATATATGTAAGGTAGTTAATTAGTTTATAGTGTGTGAAAAATGAATAGTAATTACAATGCTTCTGTACAAGGCGGAAGTTCACCTTCTGCAATGAGTATAACAGAACCAACAAAAGGAGCAACAATTCCTTTTAAAAACAGAATGATAGTGCCGCCAATAGATGGTTTAACAAGTAAGGCATATTCCGAGGCTATGCGTGCAATTGGTCTGGCTCAAATCAATATCGGCAATAATCTAAGATATCGTTAAGAAACTGTTTGTTTTAAATAAGCTTCTATGAAGCCGTCAATTTCTCCGTTCATTACGGAATCAACGTTGCCTACTTCAAAGCCCGTGCGGTGGTCTTTTACCATTTTATACGGGTGGAAGACATACGAGCGTATTTGAGAGCCAAAGTTTATATCAAAGTTTTCACCCTTTAATTCCGCAAGTTTTTTGTCATGTTCAGCTTGTTTTATTGCCAACAGTTTTGCGGCAAGCATTTGCATTGCTGTTTCTTTATTCTGTAATTGAGAGCGTTGTTGTTGGCATTTTACAACTATACCAGTAGGTTTGTGCAATATTCTTACGGCGGTTTCTACTTTGTTTACGTTTTGACCGCCGGCTCCGCCCGAACGCATAGTGTCGACTTCGATATCTTCAGGCGGGATATGGATAGCTTTTTCAAAATCTTCTATAACGGGACAAACTTCTAATGAGGCAAAGCTTGTCTGTCTTTTGCCGTTAGCATTGAAAGGAGAAATTCTGACAAGACGGTGAACCCCTTTTTCTGCCTTTGAAAGCCCGAAAGCGTACTTCCCTGTCAGTTTAAAAGATACAGACTTTATTCCTGCTTCGTCACCATCGGATTTGTCTAATAGCTCTACTTTCCAACCTTTTGATTCCGCCCAGCGAGTGTACATTCTAAAAAGCATTTGAGCCCAATCTTGAGCATCAGTTCCCCCTGCGCCAGCATTTATGGTGAGAATTGCATCATAAGTGTCGTATTCTCCCGACAATGTCATTTGTACTTCCCACTCATTCATTTCTTTTTCTAAAGAATCAAGAGTGTTTTGAAGTTCTTCCCACAAGGACTCGTCTTCGGTTTCGTTGTACAGTTCGACAAGAACATTACAATCATCAATTTGTTTGTCCCAATTTTGGGCTTGTTGAATTGTATTTTTACATTCGGTCAACTCTTGAGAGAGCTTTGCAGCAGTTTGCGGTGATGACCAGATGTCTTCGCTTTGAAGTTGTTCATCGAGTTCTTTAGACTTTGCTGTTACTTTGGCAAGGTCAAAGGCACTCCTTCGCTTTGTTAACCTTCAAAGCCAATTCTTCCAATTTTTGTTTTTGTTCAGTGTCTATCATATTAACCCTTTTTGGACGCTCCTGCGATTTCGGAATCTAGTCTTAAGAAAACCGGCTTGATTTTTTCTTTTTCCGTAATTTTGCCTGCGGGTATTTCGCCCCATTTCAGGTCGTCTAACTTCATATCAGTTGCTTTTTCGCTTCTGTTTAACTGTTCATAAATATCTTGTGAAATGTTTGGAGTGTAGGGTGCAAGCATTGTCGCAATAAATCTCATCGATTCCAGTACGTTGTACAATACATGCGCGCATTCCGTCATTTTTTCTTCTTTTGCCAATCCCCAAGGAGCGGTGTCGTTAACGTATTTGTTTACAGTGTTTGCAAAGTTAACAATTTCTTGTGCGGCTTCCGCTATTTCGTACTTGTCAAAATGTGCTTTTACGAGTTCAACTGTTTTTAGTGCTTCTTTTGCTATTTCATTATCAGGTGAGGTAATAAATTCAGGTTTTATTTCACCGTCAAAGTATTTTACCTGCATGTTTAATGTTCTGTTTAACAGGTTGCCTATGTTATTTGCAAGGTCAGCATTTACTCTTTCTTTAAAATCCAAGTCGGAGTAATTGCCGTCACGTCCCGTAGGTGCTGTTACCATCATAAAGTATCTGAATGCATCGGGAGTTTCTAAATTAAAACTATCCATGACATCTTTCGGTGCAATTACGTTACCGATTGATTTAGACATTTTGGTTTGATCTATAGTAATCCAGCCGTGAGCAAGAATTGTCTTTGGTAACGGCAAGTCTAATGCCATTAAAAATGCGGGCCAATATATTGCGTGGAATTTGAGTATATCTTTTCCTATAACGTGGGCATTTGCAGGCCAGTATTTTTTATATGCTTCATCAGGGTTTTCGGGGTCGTAACCCAATGCTGTAATGTAGTTTGATAAAGCATCAATCCATACGTAGATAATTTGAGAATCATCTCCCAATACGGGTATGCCCCAGCTTACGGAATCTTTTGAACGAGATACTGAAATATCTTCTATATGTTCAAGCTGATTTAAAACTTCGTTTGCTCTAAATTCAGGCATGATAAATTCGGGATTGTTTTTGATGTGTTCAATAAGTCTGTCTTTGTATTTTGAAAGTTTAAAGAAATAATTTTCTTCTTTTACTTCTTCAGGTTTTTTCAGATGGTCGGGACAGAGTCCGTCTTCTGTTAAATCACGGGGATTTAAGAAAGACTCACAGCCCGAGCAGTAAAGCCCTGTATAAGAGTGTTTGTAAATATCGCCTTTGTCTTGTAATTTTTTAAATATTTTTTGAACAATAGCTTCGTGGTAATCGTCAGTTGTTCGTATAAATTTGTCATAAGATATATCAAGACCTGCCCAGCATTCCTTGAATTTATTGGCATTAATATCGCACAGCTCTTTAGGGGTAATACCCATTGATGCTGCTGTTTTTTGTATTTTTATCCCATGCTCGTCCGTACCTGTCAGAAAGTATACATCGTCATATCTTTGACGAAAATGTCTTGCAAGTACATCAGTTTGTATCTTTTCGTATGCGTGACCAATGTGCGGTGCGCCGTTTGCATAATCTATAGCCGTTGTTAAGTAAAATTTTGTCATAATCTATCCCGTTTTTATCTTATTTGCTAAGATAAAAGTAACACAAAAATAACTATAGGAGAATAATAATGAGTGAACGTTTTAACGCACGAAAAAATAATGAATTAAGGGAAATTAATTTTATAAAAGGTTATACAAAGCATGCGTTGAGCTCAGTTTTGGTACAGTTTGGGGATACAAAAGTAATTGTTACGGCATCGGTTGATGATAAAGCTCCAAAATGGATGGAAAAAGATGACCCAAGAGGCTGGGTAACTGCTGAGTATTCTCTTTTGCCAACTTCGACACATACAAGATGTCAAAGAGAACGTTCTAAAATTTCGGGACGTACACAGGAAATCCAACGACTCATCGGCAGAAGCCTTCGTTCTTGCGTCGACTTGGAAAAAATGACGGGGCTTACCGTTACGATTGATGCCGATGTAATACAAGCTGACGGTGGTACACGTTGTGCCAGTATTTGTGGTGGTTATATTGTTTTGGAAGATGCAATTAATAAACTTATGGCGGAAGGTAAGCTTGAACAGAATCCTATCTTAGAACCTATTGCTGCTGTGTCTGTTGGACTCATTGACGGTGAAGTTAAATTGGATTTGGATTATTCTGAAGACTCTAATGCACAGGTGGATTCTAATGTCGTTATGACAAAAAGCGGAAAGATTATTGAATTTCAAACAACAGCTGAGGGTAATCCGTTTACAAAGCCTGAATTATATCAAATATTAGAAACAGCTGAAAGAGCTATTCAACAAATAATTGCTAAGTATTAGTATTAATACTTCATTTTGCCTTCTTGTATAAGTCTACCTGCGCATCCGTATCCTGTACCGTTAGGACTGCAGTCAGAGTAGTTGTAATATCCTGCTGGAACTATACCTTTGCCTTCTACAAATACAAAAAAGAAAATATCTCTGCCTATTTTGTTAGGGCCTGTGTCTCCGTTAACGTCAACTGCAAAAGTTCCGATTGTCTTTGTTATGTCTTCCGGACTTATACCCATTGTAGCGGCTGCATCGGCTCCGATTGAAAATTGGTAACAAATTCCGTCAGTCGCTCTAAACGTATAGTCTTTACCGTTCAATGCTGCAATACTACTGTTGTTTAGTGCTTTTAATGGCTTATCTGTAAAACAACCTTCTGTATCTTTTTCACAAATCTTTTCAGTATTTATTTGTTTTGTTATACCTTTAAAAAGTTCATCATCGGTTTTCCAAAATTTTACATAGCCTGTGACGTAGTTTTCGTTATCAAACTTTGTTAGTGCATTTGATAATGTTGAATATGCTTTTTTCATTCCTGTAACAGTTTCGCTTTTTTGCATGTGCATTACAAGACCGGGAATTGTTGCGGCAGCAATAGCACCAAGAATCAATAGTGTAATTAAGGCTTCTGCGAGTGTAAAGCCTTTGATTTTTTTGTAAACTCTATTTTTCATTTTCCGTAACGGTTTTTATTGAATTATATGCGATTTGGGTTAAAAGTTCAATTTCTTCTTTTGTAATAATTAAAGGTGGTAAAAAGTAAATAATATTACCAATAGGGCGTAAAATTGCACCTCGCTTCATTGCTTCAAGAAAAACCTTGTGTCCTATTCTTTCGGTAAATTTGTACGGTTCTTTTGTTTCCTTGTCTTGCACAAGTTCAATTGCACCAACCATACCTATGTGTCTTATGTCGCCTACATGTTTAAGGTCTTTAAATTTTTGCATTGAAGTTTTTAAAAATTCACTTTTATCTTTAAGGCTTTCAATGATATTTTCTTCTTCCATTATTTTTAAAGTTTCGTTTGCAATTGCACAGGCTATAGGGTTGCCGGTAAAACTGTGACCGTGATAGAAGGTTTTTAACTTTGAAAAATCATCATAAAAAGCGTTATAGATTTTGTCAGTTGTAATAGTTGCGGCAAGCGGTACATAACCTGCTGTTATTCCTTTTGCTACGCAGAAAATATCAGGCTTAATTTGAGCGTGTTCAAAAGCAAAATATTTGCCTGTTCTGCCAAAAGCCATTGCAACTTCATCGTCAATCAGTAAAATGTCATACTTGTCACAAAGTATACGCAGTTTTTTAAGGTATTGAACAGGATAAACCCTCATGCCTGCAGCACCTTGAACAAGCGGTTCTACAATAATTGCGGCTATTTCGTTGTGTCTTTTTTCAAAAAGTTCTTTAACGTCTTTAAAACATTCAAGGCTACAATTGTTTTGTTCGCAGTTTTTGGGGCATCTGTAACAGTATGGGGCGCATACTTTTAGTGTTTCAAAAACCAGCGGGTTGAAAATTTCTTTGTAAATGTCTATACCACCGACAGAAACAGTTCCTAAAGTATCGCCGTGATAAGAGTCTGTCATGGATACAAAATATTTTTTCTCAGGCTTTCCTTTTTGATACCAATATTGGTATGCCATTTTTATTGCCACTTCGTTTGCGGTTGAGCCGTCATCGGAATAGAATACTTTTGAAAATGGTTTTCCTGCTAGTTTAACAAGCCTTTCCGCAAGCTCTATAGCGGGTTTGTGTGTAAAATCTGCAAGCAAAATGTGTTCGATTTTATTGGCTTGTTCCGTTAAAACATTATTAAGTCGTTTAACGGAATGTCCCAATGTGTTTACCCACCAAGAGGATACGGCATCAATATATTTGTTACCGTCGGCATCATATACATATATACCTTCGCCATGTTCAATAAGTGTCGGTTTGTAGTTTTCGCCTTCGTATTGTTTCATTTGTGTGTCGGGGTGCCACACATATTTTAAATCTTTTTCAATCCAATTTGAATTATCCATATATTCGTCCTGTTGCTTCTTTAAAAATATTATAACAAAATTTAGGGTTGGGGTCGTTGTTTGGTGCAAAGAAGCAAGTAGGGTGCGTTTTAACGCACCAAAATTCCTTTTAAGTTGTTAACCCAATGACTTAATCATATTCAACAATAAA
>CAMEWS010000047.1 GCA_945946765.1 uncultured Clostridia bacterium | reverse complement strand
TTAGTACATAGAGCAAAGTTGATAATTAAATAGCACAAGCCCTTGTGGCTCAGGGACTCTGCCGAGCAAAAGCTGACTAAATGTCAGGTTTTGCGAGAGGAAGCACTCCCTTAGTACATAGAGCAAAGTTGATAATTAAATAGCACAAGCCCTTGTGGCTCAGGGGTAGAGCACTCCCTTGGTAAGGGAGAGGTCACGAGTTCAAATCTCGTCAAGGGCAAATTTTGAACTCGATTGAAAATTTAATAAGGGTAGGTGGCCGAGTGGCTAAAGGCGACAGACTGTAAATCTGTTCCCGCGAGGGTACGGTGGTTCGAATCCACCCCTGCCCACCATTTAAAAAGACTCCGTAAGGGGTCTTTTTTTGTTGGGGTGGATTCGAACCTCTATCTCTATACTGCACGCAGAAGCTCCGCTTCTGACTTAGCATTCCTCCATTTTGACTTGACATTTAGTCAACTCAAAACGGAGTCCTTACCCCTGCCCACCATTTAAGAAGACTCCGTAAGGGGTCTTTTTGTTTATGTGGATTCTCACGCGTCAAGCAAAGCTTGACGGGTTCTCCCCTCCATTGGCTTTTACTTATTCAAATGTTTATATTAAATTGCCACGCAAAATATACATTGACTTGCAGTTTGAGAAAAAGTGGCAGATGAAATGAGAAATATAATTGTTGGGGTAGAAACCCCAACCTACCAGCTTATTTTGTATTATGTTTTGGTGCAAAAAATTGCACCCTACCTGCTTTTGTGAAGAAAGATAAGTAATATTCCATATTGCACAGCCTTATTATATAATTTGACTATATTTAAGTATTGCAATTTTATTTAAAATAGGAACTGACGATGAAATACAAAGAATCTTACGGAAAATATCTTGATAAAATAATTTCCAGATATACAGGTAAAAAATCAAAAGCGTGGTTGGTAAAAGAATTGCTTGATATAAAAGAGCGGGTCATTACCCAACGACATTACAAAGGTTGGGACGAAGATAAAATTTCAATGGCTATTACTCATAGATACAATATGGCGATGTACGGAATTAGAGAACCTGCAGAAGATGATAAATTATATGATATTATCCGTAAGGTGCTTGATGGTGCGATAGAGTATGAATCTTTGCCATCAGTTGATGAGTAAGGTTTTTTCTTGAAATTTTTTATAAAAAACAGGAATCATGCAGTTTGTTTGAAGTATAGATAAAAAGTGCCTCCTAGCTTGTAGGTTGGACATACCTGCCCAACAACTTAAAAAATTCTCATTTCATCTGCTACTTTTTCTCAAACTACAAGTCAAATCACAAATACCATAATAAAGTATTGGTAGACTAAAATCTACCCTACTTTTTGTAATTATCAAACTCACTGTTATTTCTTCTCAAACCGAGTATCAAAATACATCTTTTTTTGTTGGGGTGGATTCGAACCTCTATCTCTATACTGCACGCAAAAAATTTGTAGGATGTGATAAATCTTTGATTTACCGCATCTTACTTCTAAATTTATATTTTTTATACCTTATTTTATTAAACAAATTTCAGGCTTTACTTTTGTCAAATTAGCAAACATATTAAAGAAAACAGAACTTACTGTATTAGTATCTTTGTTACTATTACAAAACTGCACTGCAACATTTTCCATATTAAAACACTCATATAGATTTGGAACAAAGTAAAAAGACTTATTACTGCGTATATTCCTTTTCCCTGTTTTAATATCACGCTCAAAATTTATATCGCAATCAATTATATTTAATTGTCCATTTATCATTCTTTTATCTTTTTTATTAATTGTAATGTCCATGCTTTGCCTAATCACATCTGAACTCTTAACAGGAATATATTGTTGCAATTTGGGTGAATATTCATATGTGTAGTCATAAGTATCAGAAAATAAATTTACCTTGATTTTGTCTTTTTGAGTTTTGTCCATGTCTATATATATTGTTGCATCACCAATTTTGGCAGATACAGGCTTTACTGTTTTACCGCTATCACCCAAAATGTCACTAACAAACTTTATTTTATTAACCAGTTTAAAAACATTTTCAACAATCTCTTTTTCATCTAACAGTGATGAGCCCGAGACATTATCCACAGACATTGAATTATCACATCCAAAATTTATCGGTTTGGAATTATTGTTTGTAAAATTATTTATACTATTAGCTGAAATATTCATAATTCCACTTTCTTTGCTACCTAATATATAAAACAATATTAAACAAATTTTTTGTCTAATATACCCTGATAATTTAAAAGAATTTACAAATAAAATATAATACCAATTTGTGCTCTATAAATAAAAATTACATCTATAAAACCTAAGCATTCCACATCATACAAGGATTGTTCGGTCTGTTTCCGAGAGGAATAAAGTTATTTTTTAAATAAAAACCCATTGCCTCTTGAGTTGATAATAATCTGATTTTTTTTGTAGGATACTGCTCTTTTAAAAAATTTATAAAAGCTGTTCCAATATTTGTATATTTTTGGTTTTTTTTATTGGAATACATATACTTTGGATTTGTCTGCAAAAAATCTATATTTATAACATCATTAGCTCGTTCGCTTATTGTACAAATTCCCAAAATATTTTCAGGATTACTTTTATAATAAGTATCTTGCGGTAGAGTCAATGCATAATAATGAGTTTTCCAAGATGGTTGGGGAATAACAAATACACGATAATATGCTGAAGATATATTTTGTTTCCAATTTTTTGAAAATTCATCAACTGTTTCTACATCGTTTTCGTCAAAAGAGCTTAATTCAATAATATCAACTTTTTCAAGTTGATGAGGGCACTTTTCTTTATTTTTAATTTTGGCACACGCAACGTATTGCGCCTTAAAACTTATTTGATTTTTTATTTGCATATTTCTATTAAAAGCTCTGAATTCTATAATTTGCTAAATTAAAATAATGAAAAATATTATACGCTAAATTATTCAATAACTTGTATATGATATAATTTTAAAGGGAGAAATTTATTTTTTATGTTCGTAAAATCCGTAGAACTTAAGAATTATCGTAATTATAAAGACTTAAAACTCAATTTTACCGGCAACAAAATTTTGCTTATAGGTAAAAATGCGCAAGGAAAAACCAACCTTTTAGAATCTTTATATTACTTGTCCTGCTTAAATTCTGCCAGAGCAAAAACCGATAGCGAACTCATTTTGTGGAAGGAAAATTTTGCCCGTTTAAAAGCTGAAATTATAAAAAACGATATGGAAAAAGAACTTGAAGTGTTGATAAACCCGCCAAAACGCAAAGAGTTAAAAGTTAACGGAATAAAAAAAGGAAAATCATCAGAATTTTGTACAAATCTTTCCGTTGTTTCTTTTTCCGTAAACGATTTGTTGCTTTTACGAGGTGTGCCGGAAGACAGACGAAATTGGCTTGATATGGCAATTAGCCAAATCTATCCGGCTTATACTGACAGAATTTCCAAATATAATAAAATTAGGATTCAAAAAAACAACCATTTAAAAGAAATTAAAGGAAATATAAATGCAGACACCACCCTCTTGGAGGTTTTTAACAACCAATTGTCAGTAACAGGCAGTAACATCATTTTTTTGAGATTAAAATTTTTAAAAGAACTGCAAAAAATTGCTATGGAAAAACACCTGCAAATAGCGTCTGATGAAACTCTCACAACTGTTTATAATTCTACAGTAACAGAGGATACGGATTTTTGTTCTGATGCTGATTTAACCACAGAAGAAATTGCAAAAAAATTTGAAGAAAAATTAAAAGAAAGAAAACTTGAAGAAATCATCCGTGCCCAATCACTTGTCGGTCCGCACAGGGATGACGTATCCTTCTTTATCAACGGCATTGAAGCCAAAAAATTTGCCTCACAGGGACAACAAAGAACTGTTGTTTTGAGTATGAAACTTGCCGAGCTTGAACTTATTAAAGAAAAAATAGACGACACCCCCGTCTTGCTGCTGGACGATGTTCTTGCCGAACTCGATAACATACGACAAAATTATTTATTAAATGCTATCGGTCAAAACACCCAAACTATTATCACTTCCGTTGATACACTACATTTTGACAATGAATATTTAAAAGACGTAGAAATTTTTAAAATTGCAGAAGGCACAGTATTATAGCTTTTTACATCTTATATTAAGAAATATTACGAGGCATTGCTTTAAAAAGGCAATTATTTAAACGAAATATACTTTATATATATGTAAGAGATAAATTAAAATTCCAAACGGAATAAAAAAAGTTTTTTTTAACACATACACACACTAACCTACCACACTAACCTAACTACTTACTTACACACACGAGGAATCAAAAAAGATTCGACGGGAATTCATTCTGAATTCCCTTTTTTTTGTCTTCTTTTCTTAGCGAGCTCGGGCGAGCTAAAGAAAATGGCGTCACGAAAAAAGAAGGAATGAACATACTTGAATCAATCGTAAAACAGTGCCACAGGGTTATGGAAGCGAGCGAACTCGTCTTGTGAACAAGGTTAATAGAGTGAAAATTTTTAGAATAAAAATTTGAAACGAAATACTAAACCTTGAGAACTGCCTATAATTCAAAACAACGTAAGCCGGTATAACCAAATTTCTGAAAAAATTTGACAGGAACCAATTATCACTTTTTCTTTTCATCTCAGTATTTTTAATATAAAATTATTACTATGGAATAAGAGAGAAAAAGGATTAAAAATGTCAGATAAAGAATTTCAGTTTAAAGACACATTAAATCTACCCCAAACCACACTTGCAATGCGAGCAAATGCAGCAGTCAGAGAGCTTGATATTCAAGATTTTTGGGAAGAGAAAAAAATATATGAAAAAAATCTTGCACAAAGAAATATAGACAAAAAGTTTATTTTACATGATGGCCCACCATACCTTAGTTCCCCCAAAATCCATATTGGTACGGCTTTAAACAAAATTCTTAAAGATATTGTAATCAAATATAAATCACAAAACGGATATTATGCTCCGTATGTTCCGGGGTATGACGGACACGGTTTGCCTATTGAAAATGCCGTTGTTAAAACAATTGAAGGCGGAAGAAATGCCGTTTCTAAATACCTTTTAAGATTAAAATGCAGAGAATTTGCGCTTCGTAACCTGAGAGGACAACAAGATGATTTTTTACGTCTTGGCGTTTGGGGTAATTGGTCACATCCTTACGTTACAATTTCTCCGGAAATTGAAGCGGAACAAGTAAGAATTTTTGGCGAAATGTACCAAAAAGGATATATTGAAAAAGGATTAAAACCTGTATATTGGTGTCCTAAATGCGAAACAGCACTTGCAGAAGCAGAAGTTGAATACGCTGATCATACTTCAACAGCTATATACGTTAAATTTGAATTCCGAGAAGTTGACAAACAAAAAGTATACAGCATTGCAGGAGTTCAAACAAACAACCCGTTATACGCTATCATTTGGACAACAACTCCTTGGACAATTCCTTCAAACCTAGCTATTTGTTTGAATGAAAGATATGAATACTCACTTGTACAATATTACGATGAAGTTTATGTTGTTGCATCTGACCTTGTTGAAGCATTTATTACTGACAACGAGTTTGATAAAGGCGATATAACAATACTTGGCACTATCTCAGGCAAAGACCTTGAAAACCTTAAAACAAAACATCCGTTATATGACAGGATGAGTCCTATTATTCTTGGAGATCACGTTACACTGGACGCCGGTACAGGTTGTGTTCACACAGCCCCCGGACATGGTTTGGAAGACTGGGAAGTCGGACAAAAATACGGTATTGATGTACTTTCACCATTGGATGCAAAAGGTTACTGGACAGACGAAGTGCCTGATATGAAAGGTATATATTACGAAGACGGTAACAAAATTGTTCTTGAAAAACTGGATAAATGCGGTGCATTGCTTTCTCACAAGCAAATTTCTCACAGTTACCCACATTGTTGGAGATGCAAACATCCCGTAATTTACAGAGCAACCCCCCAATGGTTTGTCAAAGTAGACAAATTCAGAGAAGAAGCACTTCGAGAAATCAGCAACGTACAATGGATACCGTCCTCAGGAGAACAAAGAATCTCTAACATGGTAGCTTCCCGTACAGATTGGTGTATTTCAAGACAAAGAGTATGGGGTGTTCCTATCCCTGTATTCTACTGTAAAGATTGCGGTGAAATTATTGTAACTCCTGCTACCATCGAAAATCTTGCAAAAATATTCGAAAAAGAATCTTCCGATATTTGGGCAAAAGAAGAAGCAAAACATCTCTTACCAACAGCATTCAAATGTCCTTCTTGTGGAGGCAAAAATTTTGCCAAAGAACAAGACATCATGGATGTTTGGTTTGACTCAGGTATTACCCACAGAGCAGTTGTAGAAAAAAGACATAAAGAGCTTGGTCA
Organism: uncultured Clostridia bacterium; assembly: GCA_945946765.1. Classification (GTDB taxonomy): domain Bacteria; phylum Cyanobacteriota; class Vampirovibrionia; order Gastranaerophilales; family Gastranaerophilaceae; genus Limenecus. The sequence goes on along the minus strand of CAMEWS010000047.1, from coordinate 3,316 downwards.
CTTGCCTGTCGAGATGTACCTTGAAGGTTCTGACCAACACAGAGGTTGGTTCCAATCATCATTACTGACATCTGTTGCAACATCAGGCAGAGCACCCTATATGACAGTCCTGACTCACGGCTTTGTACTTGATGGCGAAGGCAAAAAGATGAGTAAATCTTTAGGCAACACTGTTGCTCCACAAGATATTATCAAACTCTACGGTGCTGATGTACTCAGACTTTGGGCAGCATCAGTCGATTACAGAAACGATGTAAGAATAGGGGAAACTGCCATAAAACAAATGGTGGAAATCTTCAAAAAGATGAGAAATACATCAAGATTCTTGCTCGGAAACTTGTATGACTTCGACCCAATTGCTGATTATGTATTTTACAAAGACCTTAAACCAATTGACAAATTTGCGTTGCACAAATTGAACACATTGATTGCCAATGTTACAGAAGCATTTGAAAATTATGAATTTTACAAATACTTCCAACATCTACAAAATTTTGCAGCTGCGGATTTAAGCTCTTGTTATCTTGATATCGTTAAAGACAGACTATACACAGCAGGCAAAAAATCACTTTCAAGACGTGCTTGCCAAACTGTACTTTACGAAATTTCTCAGGCTTTAACAAGAATGTTAACTCCGGTAATGCCTCATCAAGCGGAAGATATTTGGCAAAACACACCTGAAGTTCAAAGACACGGTTTAGAAAGTATTCTTCTTTCCGATTGGCCAACAACTAATGCAAAATGGACGAACCAAAAAATTGAAGAAGAATTTACAAAAATCTTAAAATTAAGAGAAATTGTAACTAAAGCAATTGAACCGTTAAGAGCGGATAAAAAAATAGGCAGTTCATTGGAAGTTGCTGTATATATTAAAGGCGGTGAACAAGAATTGCTAAAACAACACGAAAAAGAACTTGCAAATATCTTCATTACTTCTCAGGCTGAATTGACTCAAAATGCACCTGAAAATGTTCTTAACGAATATACTGAAGACAATTATACAATCTATGTAACAAAAGCACACGGCAAAAAATGTGAACGTTGCTGGAAATACAGAGACCTTGTAAATGTTGAAGGCAAAGGAGCTATTTGTCAAGATTGTTTAGACGCAATTAACGGCAAATAAATTGTGTGATTTATAATCAAGAAAAAAGGAACTTTTAACAAAGTTCCTTTTTTCATAACTAATAAGCAACTAAAAATTTATAAATCTTGATATTTTTTTTATAACACCTTTAATCCCTGATTCATAAAAAATCGGGTCATCTTGATAATACGGTTTATAAGAATCAATCATATTTTGCGGAAGCGGATTTCCGTCTTTAAAAGTAAAAGCTATCATTTCCAACAATTCTATCTGCACATTGTTATATTCAATATCGTTTTTGCGCAAATCCTCATCAGCCTCATAATGGCATAATGCATGCCAAGCAGCCCGAATAGACTCATCTTGACAATCGTGCGGAAAAAGCAAAAGCCCTCGTTGAACATTTATCTTTTCTGTCAAGACAGAGATAATTATATTACCGACAAATTTTCTGTCGGCAGTATAATCAATGTCTTGAGATTTAGTTTTTGCAAAATATTGCTTAAACTTACTAACTAAAGCTGTTTTAATATTGGAAATTACTATACCAATTCTTTTACTTTGCATTCCGATTGAATCATTCCCATACTTCTAACCATATCAGCAAGAGAGTTCATATCGTTATTAAAATATTGACCGGCAAGTTTTTTAATAGCTTCTTGAGCCATTTCGTCACGAGATGAAACTGTTTTGTAGAAGAATTTTTTTCCTTGTTTGTATCTGACAAGCATATTTTTTTCTACCAGCCTGTCCATAACTGTTTTTACAGTAGTGTATGCTCTTGCTGAAACAGAATTCCTGTTAATAATTTCTTGAACTTCATTAACAGAAACGTCAGATTCATCTATTTCTTCTAACATCCAAATTGTTTTTAATATTTCGTTTTCTAAACTACCGTGTGTATAATTCATTATTTTTCCTTTTCAATTCAAAATAGTTGCATGGCTCAATACCATTACATTTATAGTAATACAAAATAAAATAAATTTAAAGAAAATATTTTCTGTTTTTGCCTGTTCTTTATTGAAAATAATGCATAGAAAGACAAAAACAATGTATTTATTTTATAAATTAAAATACCGGCCCAATATCAATACTTTCATATTCATCACCAAGACGAATTACACTGCCCGTGCTTTTAGCTGTAGGAGGGCTCACCTGTTCTATTCTGGCTTTGGGTGTTTTTTTAGCCTGCTGAGTATTTGTAAAATCACTGCTGTGAATAACAATACCGCTGGTAGTATTTACTACTTGGACACGTTCTTGTTTGCAGCCTGCTGTTACTGTCAACAAACCGCAAATTAAACAAACCAAAGTTAAACGAATCAATTTCATTTTTTACCTGCTTTGTTTTTTTAACACACTTTAGTAATCTTATTATCTACTATCATTATAACATATTTATTTTAAAACGCATTATATTTTAAAAAAAAATCATACAAAAGTTATAACTTTATTTATTTACAAATTCATGCTAAACAATTGTTATGAAAACTATAAAATTTTTGATTATCTGTACAATACTTTTTTATCTTAACATTCCTGCAATTGCAGATGTAATGCCTTTGTACACCAAAGCTATAAACAAAGAAACAATCGGTTTTATTCAAGTTCCAAAAAGTTTCAAACTATATTTCACCCCAAATGATAGTTCTCAAATTATTGAAAAAATCAAATGGAACAACACAGAAGTTCAATATAAAAACTTATCAGCAGAACCATATCGACTTTTTGTTGCACAGATAAAAAATCTTGATTATGCATTTTGTGCAGTCATTGACGAGCAAGATGGTTGGTACAAAATAATTTATGACAAACAAGGCAACAAATCAGGTTGGATAAAGCCCGAAAAACAAGACGATTTTTGGGGGCTCAAAGATTTTTATTCCTACTTTGGAAGACGTCATGGCTTGTATTATATGAAGAACATTGACTATCGTAAAAGAGGGATTTATAGCGGAGCAGATGCAATGGCACAAAAAATAGGAGGCTTTACTCTTATAAAATCAATAAAGCTTAACAAAATCAGCGGAAACTGGGCACTTGTAACCGTTACCGACTTAGATGCGATGCCAAAAATCGGATATATCCAATGGCGGGAATCTGACGGCTCAATTATAATTTTCCCAAAGTTAGATAATTAATTTTTGATTTTGCAATTCAAAACATTCAAGGTATTTCATATTGTCAACTGACTCCGACTACTTGTTGAACCTGTGCAAAAAACAA
>CAMEWS010000046.1 GCA_945946765.1 uncultured Clostridia bacterium | reverse complement strand
AATGTAAATAAATGTTAAAGAAATCGCAAAAATTTTTTTGTTTGGTTTTAAAATGAAAGAGATATCTAAATAAAATAAATAAAATAAATAAAATAGTATGGTAAGCAGATTTGATAAGATATTAACACAGCTGGGGACAAATAATTCATCTCAAATTGCAACTGCGGTTTTAGCCGGATTTAAGATGATTTTTTTGCCTGTTGCTACAGCTACAGACAAAACAGCCACACCTGACCAAAAAAAATATACGATAATTAGAGATATTATCATGGAAGGGCTTGCTCTGGGTACGTATATCGGAGTTACAGGGCAAATCCAAAAGCATGCCACATCGCCAATATGTTCAATGTACTACAAGAACATAGCTAAAAAAATTAAAAACGGAAAAATAGAAGCTGTTGAAACTTTGACGAAAGAAGACATCGAGTTTTTAGAAAAAGTTGATTCAAAAAAAATAAAAGAAGCAGGCAATGACTTTTTAACTCAAATTTCTTCGAAACGAAAAGTGATGTCAGAAGAAACTCGCAAGCATATTGAAAAGTTAGAGGGAATTATCAATAAAATTAACGGGGAAACAAAAGAAACCGTAAAAGAAACATTAGATAGCTTTATTACAAATGAGTTAAACAGTCAAAATAAAGTTAAAACGCCGAGTTCTTCTTTGTTCGCAGATATAAAATCAGCTGCAAAAGGTGCAAACAAAGTTCTAAAACCTCTAAAAGTTTTTCAAAATACAAGAATTGCTTTATCTCAACTTTCTGTTTGGACATTAGCTCTTATCATAATTCCGCCGATGTGTAATGCGTTGATTGGTCCTATGATGAAAAAGTTTGACAAAAACACAAATAAAAAACCGGAAATAAAAGAGATTCCTTCTTTCACTTCTTTTGCCGTAATGAACGACAAATCTCCCAAAACGAATTTCAATAATTTTTACAAGTATTTTCCCAATACTACAGGAATGAGGATATAGCGTATGGGAATCGGATTAAATATTGTAACAAGTAATGAAGCTTCAAAATGGGTACAAGACTCTGCTTTTCAGGTTCTTTCGGAAGGAACGCTAAAAGCTGCGGGAAGACCTGTTTTTACGATGATTGATAATAGTGCAAGCTTAGAAGCAAGAAAATATTCTGCAGTAAAAGAATTTATTTTTCAAACTGTAAGCATGATAATGTATTTTGCGATTATTACAACCGTTTTCCAAAAAATGGGTTATAAAGTTTTAAAAAAATTGCCAAAATTTAAGCACTTTACAACTCTTGACAACATAAATAATATTGAGGATTTTACAAAAACATTTGATGCATATGCAAAAGGCTTAGTTAAAGCCACTCCCAAACAAGCTGACGAATTGCAAAGAGCAAAAGGCGGAATGGAAATCATTAAAATGATAGGCAGCGGGCTTATTTTAACTATTTTGTGTCCGTTAGTTGTTGCCAAAATGGTTTCCCCGATTATGAAGGCTATTGGTATGGATGGTCACAAAAAAGAAGCCGCATCCAAACCCCAACAAGATACAAAACAGTTGGATAAACAAGCATAAAAAATTACACTTTTATCTAATGAAAAGTTCTCGGATTCTTATATTGTTAAAAAATAAACTTTATAAGGAGTTTTTTGTATTGAATAGTTGTCTACAATGTATTTCCTAGGGAGATTTGAATAATTTGACGGTCGGGGGCGGCAAGGGAAAGCTGCAGTGCCTTATTGTTTCGTTGTGTTATTTTTAAAGTACTGTTGCCGTTCCCCGTTATTGTGTGTTGTGTACAAAAGTATTTGTTAAGGATTTGTTACAATATTGTGGTTAAAAAGTCAATTTTTACTTCAAGAATGTTTTTTTATAAACAAGTAAGTGTACAAGAAGTGAAAGGAAGATTTTATGGCAGGAGTTGAAGCACAATACGTTGGTTATAGCCCAATTAGAAAAAGTTATGATGTTTTAGTAAAAAGCCCGGATGGTTACAACGATATTAAATTATTTGATACAGAAAAAGAAGCTAAAAATTATGTAGCAAATGCAAAATTAGAACGCACACCTGAGGCAGACACATTTGGAGCACCGAAAAAGAAATCCATCGGCAAAGGTATTGCATCTGCATTTATTCCCGGTTTGGGACAAGCAATTGACGGAAGATTTAAAGACGGATTAAAAGATTATGCCAAAAATCTTGGTTGGGTTGTTGGCGGTACAGCAGCAGGTCTTGCAGGTTATAACAGTTTTGTAAAAGCTGTTCAAGCCGGTGGAAAAACTCCGTATGGCTTTTATGCGGGGATGGCTTTAGCAACTTTTGCAACAATTGGAGCTTTGGCAAACAGAGTACATTCTATAGTTGACGCTTATAATGGCGGAAAAAACTAATATTATTAAAATACAAAAGTAACCAAGCAAAAGCCCTGAGGAACCTCAGGGCTTTTTGAATAAAATATTATGTTTTATTGAAAATTAATAAGCAAGGTTCCCTTGTACGCCGAAAGTGTAGAACGGCTTTGCCGTTGTAATAACGACTATAAACAGTTATATTTTGAGAAGATTTTGACCACAGCTTGTCGTGGCAAAATCTTTGATAAAATATTTACTGTTTATTTTGGTAGCGTCTGTTTTCTTTTCTTTGCTTCGTTTCTTTTCTTTTGCTACGCAATTCAAAAGAAAAGAAATGAAGAAGAATAAAAAATTTCTTATGTTCATTTTCTTTCTTTGTTTCGCAGGCAAAGAAAGAAAACGAACCAAAAGAAAGAAACTCGGCGTTATTAAAAAGCACAGTAAATATTTTTAAAACAAATTTTGCATCCATTACATTACATTTCAGGCTGTCAAAATTTATTTTAAAAATAAACTGTGCTTAATCAAAACCACAACGGCAGAGCCGTACTACCGCTTACGCGGTTTTAATAAAGTCTATATTGTTTCAATAAAACATAATATTTTATACAACCTTAATAATCCGATGAAGCGTGGTCTTCATCATCTTCCAAAGAAGATAAATCTCTTGTATAAGTTGTATCAAAATCTTCCGGCAACATATCCGTATCGGGCCAAATAGTAGACTCATCAAACCTTACGGCATCCATATTTTCCGCAGCGGAAAAATCAGAGTTTTGCAAATCACTTTCATTAAAAACCGCACCCGCCATATCGCAATCCGTAAAGTTACAATAACTTACGGTCGCATAGCTGTAATCTGTTCCGTTTAGCAATGAGCCTGAAAAGTTACATTCTACAAGGTTTGCTCTTGAAAAATCTGCCGATGTTAAATCTGTGTCTGTAAAATTGACTTCGGTAAAAGAAGTTTCGCTAAAACAACAACCTGATAAATCAGCCTCCGAAAAATCAATGCCTTCTAGGGTTGTATTAGAAAAATCGAGTTCGCTAAGGTCAAGTTCACCTTGAGTTTTTTTATAAGAATCGTATTCTGCCGTATTGTTTAGTATTAAATCAAACAGTTCTTCTTTTGAATAATTTGCCATTTAATTCTCCTTAGCCGTTGCTATGTTGATAATCCCTTGTTAATCTTCGATAATTCTCATCTGCATTGCAAGCAAAACAGCTTGTGTTCTGTTTTTAACTTTAAGCTTTTTAAAAATACTGTTAAGGTGAGTTTTAACAGTAACCTCTCTAACAAACAATTTTTCCGCAATATCATTATTACTTGCACCTTGTGAAACCATTTTCAAGATTTCTTTTTCCCTTGCGGTTAAGGGCTCAATGTCACCTTCTTGTACAAACTTTAAGTCTACATTGTTAACTTTTTCTTTTTGCCACGTTGAACGACGTAAAAGCGCTTCAATACGGGCAAGAAGGTTTGGCAAGATAAACGGTTTTACAATATAATCATCTGCACCGAACCTGAGTCCCGAAATTTCTTTTTGTTCTTCGTTAAGTGCAGTAATCATAATTATCGGCATGTTTTCAAGCTTTTTATTGTTCCTTATGGTTTTAAGAGTTTCCCAACCATCCATATTAGGCATCATTATATCAAGCAAGACCATATCGAAATCATTTTTATCGGAAGTAAGTTTTTTTATACCTTGAATACCGTCAGTAGCTACCTCAACCTCGTAACCGTAAAGAGGAAGTGCATCGGCAAGATATTTTGGATTGTCGTCTATAATTAAAATTTTAGCAATGGCTACCATTTTTATCTCTTTTCTACTTCTTTAGTTGTAATTTTAATTGATATATTGATAATAAGCAATTATATAAAGGTGAATTTCATCTATTTATATTATATTGTGCTTGATGGCCTTTATTGCCGCTTGTGTACGGTCATTAACCTCCAGTTTGTGAAGAATACTGCATACGTGTACTTTTGTTGTGTTTACACTTATATCCAATTTTTTTGCAATTTCAACATTTGTCAAGCCTTCAGCTAAGAGAGTAAGTACATCTGTTTCTCTCGTTGTAAGATTTGCATTTAATGAAGGTTTTGCCACTTCTTTTGTTTCTTGTTCTTGCATGGTATTTGATACAGCGGCATTTAAAACATATTCTGCTACTTTGGGGTCAAACCACGATGCACCTTTTAACGCAGAATTGACTATATCAACAAGTTTTTGCGGAGCAACATCTTTTGTACAATATGCGCAAGCGCCTGCTTTTATGGATTTTATAACGTCTTCTTCCTGTTCGTGAGATGACAATATAACAATTTTCACGTTAGAATGATTTTCTTTAATTTTTTTTGTTGCCTCGATACCATTTATATCAGGAAGTCCTAAATCCATTATTACAATATCAACAGGGTTTTCTTCCATAATTTTTATTCCGCTTTTGGCATTTGCGGCTTCAAAAATTTTTGCAAAATTCTTTTCTGTTTCAAACGCAGTTATCAGCCCAAAACGGGTAAGTGCATGGTCTTCTATTATTAATATGTTGTATTTGCTCATACAGTAATATAGTCCTTGTTTTACAAAAGAGAATTAAGTTCTTTTGCTGCGTCATTACATAAAGGATTTAGCTCCGAAGCTTTTTTAAAATCCGAAACAGCCGCCTCTTTATTGCCTTGCTGTTTATTTGCCAGACCCGAATAGTAGTAATACTTGTAGTTTTTACTGTCTATATATTTAACGGGTTTTAAATATGTTTTGGCAAGTTCCGGTCTATTGTTCTTTAACGCAATATTTGCAAGTTCAATCCACGCATCAGTGTACATAGGGTCAATAGAAACCGCTTTTTTAAGATACTGAATTTCTTTTATTTCGTCCACTTTTGCCGCAGTGTAATATATTTTGCCTTCCAACTTATCTTTTGAAAATACTTTGTTTATATATTCAACGGATTTTTCTGCCGAGCCAATGTGTTTGTAACAAAGCGAAGCGTTTATCATCGCTTCTGCATTGTTTTTTGTCTTTTTAGATGCCCTTGTAAAGAAATCAGCAGCATTTCTGTAATCTTTTTTGTACATATACATATTTGCTATACCCATAAGGGTTGCGGCATTGTTCTTTTTAATTTTATACGCTTTTTCGTATAAATCCATAGCCTCTGACAAATTGTTTTGTTTAAAACGGATATCAGCGAGCAAAGTCAACGATGCATAATCTTTTTTGTTAGCACTTATGTTTTGATTTAATTCTTTTATTGCTCTTTGAGTATCACCTGTTTTTAAAAAGTAATTAGCCAAATAATATTTTGATTTTGAACGGTCTTTTTCTGCTTTTGCCAGTGTATAGAATCTTAAACCTTCCAAGTCGTTACGATAATCCAGCATGTTTGTATTTTGTGCAAGAAGGCTGTCTAAAATTTTTATCGCCTCAGACAATTTATTTGTTTCACAAAAAATTTGAGCTTTATACTTCAAATAATTTGTGTTTTCAGGGTTTATTGCCAATGCCCTGTTAATTTCGTTAATCGCTTTATTATATTCTTTTATATTGTAATAAGCTTGAGAAAGGATGTAATGAGCATAGTCCGAACGTTTATATTTTTCAGGCAATTTGCCCATATCTCTTGCTACTTCAAAAGCAAGATTGTTGTAATAAATTTCTGTATAGCTTTGTGCAAGTTGTATTTCGTCATCATAAGACAAAACCACCTGCGGAAACAGATTTGATTTTATTAATTGAATTTGATTGTTGTAAATTTCTCGGTCTTGAATGTTGTTAATTGCTTCTTGCGCAAGAGAAAACAAACCCATATTTGCAAATTTGTATGCTAAACCAAGATTAACAAAGTCATCGTTCGTGTTTGCAATAATTATGGATTTATAATCTTTGTAAGCTGCAGTAATGTTGCCTTGAGTAAATTTTTCATTGGCTTCATTATATCTTTTTTGATAGTCAGTTTTTTCAGCAGGAGAACTAATTGCTGTATCAGACGACTGGCTAAAAGTAATTATTCTCAAAAAATCTTTTGTTAAATCATTATTTTTAATAAGCTTTAAATTCTCCTGATTGAATGTGGAAACAGGTGTTTTAACAATATCTTTATTTATTGATTGTGCATAACATTGTTGCCCAAGTACAACAGTACCCGCAACAATCATTGCTACTGTAACAAGTTTTCTCTTTATAATTTTTTTTGTCATATAAATTCCCTAAGTCTAAAATAGCTGTTTAGTTTCCGGCTTTGCAGTTGTAATATCTATTAAATAACTCAATAAGTTCTTTTTCCGTATCTGCAAGAGCTTCTTCTTCTTTGTTTACCATATCATACAATGTTTGTACATCATATTTTTCCAGTATTTGTTTATCATGCTCATCATAAAGTACAGAATCAACTTCACTTAAAAATACATCCACAAGTTTATCTAAATGTATTTTAAAAAATGCATCAACAACATCACCGTCAAAATGACTCCACATTCCTGATTTAATAATATCCAAAGCATTTTTAATCGGCATTTTATCACGATAATGTCTTTTAGATGTAATTGCATCAAAAACATCACTTACTGCAAGTATTCTCCCACCAAACGGGATATCTTTACCTTTTAGTTTTCTGAAATAGCCGGTACCGTCATATTTTTCATGATGGCTTGACGCAATATTTGCAACTTCTTTAAATTCTTCTGAAATATATACTCTATTCAAAATATCATAAGTAATTTTTACGTGTTCTTGAATATGTTGATATTCTTCATCTGTAAGCTTTCCGTTTTTTTGTAAAACAGAATCTTTGATACCTATTTTACCTATATCATGCAAAATTGCAGCATGTATAATATTTGCTTTTGTTTTGTTATCAACATTTAATACATTACATATCAGTTCAGAATACATTTTCACTCTACCGGAGTGACCTGCCGTAATTTTATCTCTTGCATCTATTGAAGCAGCAAGAGTACCTACAAAGTTTTTAAACAAATCTTTTTGTTGGTTTAGCATTATTTGTTGTGATTCAAAAAGTCTTGCATTTTCAATTGCAATACCTGCACTTGAACCTATTGCAATAAGTATTTCTTCATCATCTTTTGTAAACGAACCCTTCTGTTTGTTGAGAACTTGGAATACCCCTAAAATTTCATGTTTCATATTCCAAATGGGCATACACAGTATGGTTTTGGTTTTATACCCTGTTGCTTTATCAATTTCATGATTAAAACGTGAATCGCTATATGCATCTTTAATATTAACAATTTCACCTGTTTGCGCAACATAACCGGCAAGCCCTTTGTCTGCAGGGAAACGAAGTTCTTGAGTCCCCATACCTAATGCAATTTTAGATACAAGCTCTTGTTTTTCTTTATCCAAAATAAAAACAGTACATCTGTCTGCCGCAAGAACTTTTTTTATTTCTTCGGCTACGGTTTTCAACAAATGTTCGAGGCTTGTTTCAGCAGCAAGAGTTCTTGCAACATTAAGAATCGCCGTAATAGGTTTTTCAATTCCACTATTAGTGTTGACTTCAGAATGTTCAATACCCAAAGATTCAATACGGCTAATTAAATCCATTACTTTTATATTTATAACAGAATTGTCAGATTGTATATTTCTGGCTTGTTTTAATACGGAAAGTGCCTGAATATAGTTTTTTTCGCAAAAATAAATATACCCCCAACAAAAACAGTTTGTTTTTATTGCGTTTTTATTCTGAGAATTTTCAGCAAGAAAGCGAGCATCCTCTAACATATTCAGTGCTATTTTGTAATTAGATGCATCTTTTTTATATTTCAAAATAGCTAATAATGAAAGATTTTGAGCAATGTATTCATAAGATTTGTTAATTAAAAATGTATTATGAATCAATTCTGCTTTTGCTGTAAGACCTCCCAATCCGGCTGTTTCTAATGTTTTAAACAGCGTAAACATTGTACTTTGCGCTTGGTTTATATCTTCAACACAAACAGATTTTATAAACTCTTCCATTTTAAACCCTTAACATAATCTTTATTTAATTATACAATATTTTTATAAATTAATAAATATATTATATATAGGGGATTTATATGAAAAAAGTAAGCATAATAGTGCCTGTTTATAATGAAATTAATACACTTGATGTCATTTTAGCAAAAATTGAAGATGCGCCTTTTGGTGGGTTGGAAAAAGAAATTATACTGGTTGACGATATGTCAACAGACGGAACAAGAGAACATTTAAAAGAGCTGGAAAATAAATACAAGATTTTGTACCACGACCAAAATCAAGGAAAAGGCGCAGCAATCCGAACAGCAATGGCTCAAATGACTGGTGATATTATGGTTATCCAAGATGCAGACCTTGAATACGACCCTGTTGATTATCAAGAACTCTTACAGCTTATCATTGATGATAAAGCCGATGTTGTATACGGTTCAAGACTCACAGGAGCAAAACCATCCCGTTCGTTTATGTTTACACACTGGTTGGGTAATAAAGTTTTGACACTGACAACCAACATTCTTTACGGTGCAACACTAACGGATATGGAAACCTGTTATAAAGCATTTAAAACCGAATTTTTACAAGGTATAACAATAAAATCGGACAGATTCGATTTTGAACCGGAAATAACGGCTAAAGTGCTAAAAAAAAGAGCCAGATTGTATGAACTTCCGATTTCTTATTACGGAAGGGAATACACTGAAGGCAAAAAAATCACTTGGTTAGATGGCTTTCATGCACTGTGGGCGCTTGTAAAATTCAGATTTACTGATTAACGTTTTAATTATTGTCACTATCTCACTGATAGAATTATTAGATGCGCCCTACACAAGAAAAGTTAAAACTCTATATAATCTTTTCTTAGCTTTGTTGAATTTTCACTAGGCGGAGATTTTTTCTTTTCTTTTAACACAATTGCTTGTGAGTCATTAGTTGTATGAACGAAATGAACCCCTATTTCATATGCCCCCAAAAGCACCAAGCCCGATAATATTGCTATTTTGGCAACCCGTTTGTTAAAAAAATCACTCATCAAAACCGTTTGTTTTTGCAAATTTGCTTGTTTAAACTCTTTCATAACCTTTGCGGCAATATTGCAGTCAGTATTCCGAGAAGTTTTTTCAAAAGCCGTTCTTAATTTTTTTTGTAATAAATAGGTATTTTTAAGTTCTTTTTGTGCAGGTTTTGATTTTGTAAGGTATTTTCTAAACTCATAACATTCAAGTGCACTAAGCTCGTTATCAACGTAGGGTGAAAGATTATTCAAGAATTTTTCATGTTCTCTGATACTAAAGCTTTCTTGTTTCTGCTTTTTTAAAGCAAGCTCCATAACTTGCTTGTACGAATCTTTCAGGCTCTTTATCAAGGATTTTAGGTAAATATATTTTTTATGACATTCCCTGCACTCAGAAAGATGTTCTTCAATAAAATATCTTTCTTCCTCAGTCACTTTGTCATCTATGTACAGAGAAAGCATTGATGAAACTTTTTTACAAATAGCATTGTTTTCCATTGGTTTTTCCTTATGCAATATACTGTTTTAAATCTTCTTGAAGTTTGTTACGGGCTCTTGATATCCGAGATTTTACCGTACCGATGTTTGTATTTGTTATCTCTGCGATTTCTTCATAACTCAATCCTTGAAACTCTCTTAGAATGATTGCTAATCTGAAAGAGTCGGGGAGCTTTTTTATAGAGCGTTCTATTATACATTGCAGCTCGCTGTTAATACTTGATTCTTCGGGTGTACATTCTTGACATGGGATGTCCTTAACATTAAACCTGTCGTTCTCATCATCATTTTTATCTATAGGTATTGTTTGAGGTTTTTTGTTTTTATTCCTTATATTGTCATAAAAAAGTCTTGTTATTATTTGATTTAACCACGCTTTAAATTTTTGCGGGTCTTTCAATTTCTTTATGTTTTTAGCCATTTTTAAGAGAGCTTCCTGTGTTAAATCAAGTATCTCGGAGCAATCTCCGTTGAGGTAATAAAAAGCTGCATAAATGTTTTGTTGATTCCGTTTTACAAGTTCTTCGACAGCAGTCAAATCATCTTGCTGTGCAAGTTGAATCAATTCCTCCTGTGATTTTGATTTATAATGTTTTTTACCGAAAAATAACACTTTTCCCCTCTTAGTCCGAATACAACGGTACAAAACAAAAATAAAAGATATGCAAAAGTTTTAATACGCTCTTGTTAATATAATCGGTTAGCTAATATTTTTGTGAGTTATTTCATATTGTCAACTGACTCCGACTACTGTCTTGGATTTGCTTTACGCTCGT
>CAMEWS010000045.1 GCA_945946765.1 uncultured Clostridia bacterium | reverse complement strand
GTTTCTAAATATTTTACAGGTATCTTTCCGTTATTTTTCTCACCTTGAATTTCTTCAACTTCATCATTGACAAATCTTACACCAAGTTTTGGTTGACCATTTTCAAGATAAACGTGAAAATCACCTTCAGATAAATAAGGTTCAGCATTAAATGACTTTGTACACCAGTTTTTGTGAGATAAAGTTTTTAATTTCTCCACATTTTTTTCAAAATTTACAGGGTCATTTGTTTTAGACGGAATGATTACCCAGCCGGTCATTGTTTCACCGGTATCTGAATCTTTCATGAAATTTGTTCGAAGATTGTTTTGATACATTTTGTTGAAATCAAAGTTTTCTTTTGGGTTTGCTTTCAGTCTTTCTTCTAACTCAGTAACCGTAGCAGCAAGAACACCTTTATTGAGAACAGGCGGTATTGTGTCATTGTTTGCTTTTAAATCCTTTGTAACGGCAGCAAGGATAACAAGACGTTGTGTATTTGAATACGCATCATTTTCTTTAGTTACATAATCAAACCATTCTTTAAGCATAGCTTTTCTTTGGATTTTGGTTTCTTCTTGACGTCCGCCATAGTCTTTTTCTTTTAATTCATTTATTTTATTTTCAGCAAATTTTTGCAAATCATCTTTTGATTTAAACTGTTGGATATTTGGCTTGTATTTCTCTATAACAGCTAAATCTATTCCTTCAAAGTCTTTCTTTGCAAAAACGGTACCTTTAAAGGCAACGGGTGCGGAATTCAATGTTTTAGAAAGTTTAAAGTTGGGTAAAATACCAAACATTTGAGGGGTGTAATGACCTTCAAAATCAGGTCTTGTTTGGACATCATAGCCAATGTTTCCAGCGGGGTTATCATGTTTAGTTTCTTGCTTATCGACTTTTTTTATTTGTGAAACATTAATCCCGTGTATTTCCATCTATAAACTGCCTTTATATTACTAACTCTTTTAATAAAAACTATTGTGCACAAAAAATTGCCTATTTATGTATTATTTTGTTACAAGGTTATACAAATGGTTGATTTACTCAACTTTTCAAAAGATTGTTTCGTGAATTCTATCCTTGCGCCTTGCAATGTTCCACGCCTCGCAAAGACATGACTTTGTCACAGCAAAGACATGGCAACCCTGACATAAATTCAAGGTGACTCTTAGGTAGAAGTTTTCTTATAAAACTTTTGAAAATGAGTATTTATACGGCACAAATAGTTTATTATAAGTGTCGGCTGTGTTAAAATATTTTTAATAAAAATGTCTGAGGCTGATTCAAAAGAGTTGTCAGGGGCAGTTAGCAGTGTAAAATTTGGGGATAGTTTAATGGAAGAAAAAAAACAAAAAACTCTTATTTTAATAGATGGTCACGCGCTGGCTTTTAGAAGTTATTTTGCTCTTGAACGTACAGGAATGAAAACCTCCGATAAAGAACCTACTTGGGCTGTATTCGGATTTTTTAAGGCAATATTTGACCTTTTAAAAAACACAACGATTAGCCCTGATTGTATTGCCGTAACTTTTGACGTTAGTCATCAAACTTTCAGAACGGAATGTTATACGGAATACAAGGCGAATCGTGAAGCCATGCCTGATACCTTAAAAAGTCAGATGGAACTTATTATGGAGGGGTTAAACGCTTTTAATATTCCTATTTATACAAAAGAAGGCTTTGAAGCGGATGACGTAATCGGTACAATATGTACAAGAGCATCAAAACTCGGACATCGTACAATGATTTTGACGGGCGACCAAGATGCTTTTCAACTTATAGACAGGGAAGGCAGTGTTTGTGTGCTTATTCCGTCAAAAGGAGAACTTGTTGAGTATGATTGGAGCAGAGTTTATAACAAATTGGGAGTATACCCCGATCAAGTTATAGATTACAAAGCACTAAGAGGTGACACATCGGATAATATCCCCGGTATACGAGGAATTGGCGAAAAAACTGCCGTAAAACTTCTTGACAGATTTCAAACTCTGGACAATGTTTTGGCGCACATTGATGATGTAGACGGCAAGGCTTTAAAAGAAAAACTTAAAAACGGTGTTGATGATGCAAAGATGAGTTATTATCTTGCGACTATCAAAAAAGACGTGGATATTGATTTTGATTTCGAAAAAACAAAACTCGAAATGCCTGATGTAGAAAAGGTTAGTGAGTTTTTAAAAAGAGTCCAGTTTTTTAGTTTTTTAAAGAATCTTCCCGAAATATTAAAACCGTTTAGTGTTTGTACGCTTGCATCACGCCCTGAAAATATTGATTCAGCGCAGATGAAAAAGCAACAAATAGAAGATGAAAAAATGATTGATTTTATTAGTCTTAAAGACGATAAAATTCTTGAAAAAGAAACAGAAAAAACGTTTTCACAACCCCCTGTACCAGAGCAACAGCAATTAGGACTTTTTTCACAACAAGAAGTTTTGCACAGTCCATTAAAAAACGAACGAAAAACAATTGTTGAACAAAAAGATTTTGAAGAACTCATTGAAACGTTAAAAAAACAAACACTTATTGCAATTGATACGGAAACGACATCAATAAACCCGTTAGAAGCTGATTTGGTCGGTATTTCTCTTGCTTATAACGAGGAAATACAAGCTGAGGATTCCAAAGTTGTAATAAAGAGTGATAAAGGACAAACAAAATCTTTTTATATCCCTGTTTTCCATAAAGTAGGCGAACAGTTGGATATGGATTATGTTTTGCAAGGTCTTAAGCCTGTGTTTGAAGACCCTGCGATTTTTAAGACTTTTCAAAATGCAAAGTATGAAATAAACACGCTTTTAAAATACGACATACATTTTAAAGGCATAATTTTTGATACAATGCTTGCAAGTTATATTAATGACCCATCAAGAAAGCATGGCTTAAAGGTGCAGTCTGCGGAAAATCTCGGTTATTTTATGACAGAGATTGATGAATTAATCGGGAGAAAGGGTAAAAACCAAATTACCATGGATAACGTAAGCATAGAAGAATGTTCGGATTATGCTTGTGATGATGCTTTTGTTACGCTTGAGCTTACACGTTTTTGGCAGAACAAATTGGATGATGACGGCAAAAGACTTCTCTATGATATAGAGGTTCCCGTTTCGCTTGTTCTTGCAAAAATGGAGGCTAAGGGGGTTGCCCTTGACACGCCTTATCTCAGCAAACTTGCAGTTGAGTTAGAGGACAATTTAAAAGATATTGAAGAACAGGTATATGCGCTTGCAGGAGAAAGATTCAACATTAATTCTCCCAAACAGGTAGGTGTTATTCTGTTTGAAAAATTGGGTATTGAACATAAAACAAAAAAACGAGGTGCTCAAAAGTTTTCGACTGATGCCAAAGTATTAGAGGAGCTTGCAAAAGAACATGACATAGCCAAATACTTATTGCAATACAGACATTATGCAAAAATGAAATCCACTTATGTCGATGCTTTACCTGATTTGATTAGTCCTGTGGACGGAAGAATTCACACAAATTACAATCAAACAGTTACTGTTACGGGAAGATTGTCGTCTTCAAACCCTAATTTGCAAAATATTCCGATAAGAACACAGTTGGGTAGTCGTATAAGAAAAGCGTTTGTTCCTGAAAATAAAACTTCACAGGTTTTACTGTCGGCGGATTATTCTCAAATAGAATTACGTTTGCTTGCGCATTGTTCGGGCGATGAAAACCTTATAAACGCTTTTGTTTCGGGTGAAGATATTCATGCGCAGACGGCAGCCAATGTTTTTGGTGTTGAATTAAGCGAAGTTACCAAGGAAATGCGAAGCAAGGCAAAAGCGGTAAACTTTGGTATTGTATACGGTCAAACCCGTTGGGGACTGGCTTCGTCTTTGGGTATTTCAAATGCGGAAGCTCAAATGTTTATAGACAAATATTTTGAAACTTATCCCAAAGTAAAAGAATACATGGAAAATTCTGTTCAGGAAGCTTACAGAAACGGCTATGCCACTACAATATACGGACGAAAAAGATACCTTTTGGATGAATTGATGAGTTCTAACCGCAATATTAAAGAATTTGCACAACGGGCGGCAATTAATACTCCATTGCAGGGGGCGGCGTCTGATTTGATAAAACTCGCAATGATTGATTTGGATAAAAAGTTAGAGGAGCATAACTTAAAATCAAAAATGATTATGCAGGTGCATGATGAATTGATTTTAGAAACTTATAAAGATGAATTGGAACAAGTTATGATTCTAACAAAAGAGGCAATGGAAATGAAACAGCCTCTAAAAGTACCTCTTGTGGTGGATATGGAATACGGTTCATCTTGGTTTGAGGAGGTTGAATAATGTTATTAAGACTTATTTTCTCAATATTGGTTTTATGCTTTTTTGCGGGTAATGCATTTGCGCAGGTACAAGATGATATGGATTCGACCCATGCAAAAACCGTTGCCGCTTATACAAACTACAAGGATTGCATAAAACTGTATAAATTGCCTTTTGATAAAACATATCTTTTGGCATTGTCAGCCGTTGGTGCTAATAACTATGAAATTGTTGAAATGCAATCTCGCAACGGTTATGTTATTTTTAAAGCCGATAACAGAGAGTTTTTATTAAGCGTACTAAAAAAAGATAAAAATTATACATTTATAAAACTGTCCCCTTGTGATAATAATTATTATTTTTCACCGCAAATACCGTTTAAAATATTTAATTATATAGCACTTCATTTTAATAATGAGGTTAAGGAAATTAAATTGTAAACTTTTTGTAAAAAGAATTGAGAAACTGACAAAAAATAATCTTTAGATTTATTTACATATTGTGAGGTTTTTCTTATTATAGAGTTCGGACCGAAACATCACGTATTATAAATAAGAGTTTAGGGAATAAAAATTGGCTGATAAAATTTCGACTTATGCAATGTTAATGCCGAAAATTAAACTTGCACCAATAAAACAAAAAACGAAACAGGAAGAAGTAAAGGAAATTATCCAAAGTCCGGATGACCCTTTATCCAAGTATCCCTTACGAGGATTCGGCTATTCTAACGAAATCGGTGCTGCAGTTTCAACAATGCCGGTATGGGGAAAAGCTGCCGAAACTGCATTGTGGATACCGGCATTGATGTATTTTGGTGCCGATATTTATGACAAATATTCTCGAGGCAAAGAAGGCAATTATACACAAGCTTCGACTACTGCCGCATTAAAACAAACCATTTTTCAGGCTTTAGCAAGTGTTATATTGCCGACCGCTGCTGTTAAAGTTGGACAAAGAGCCGCTTCAAATTTGACCAGATTAGATGGGTCAGGTCTTAGTGCATCTGCTAAAGAAGAAATGTTGGACAGATTATTGGATGAATTTGATAACTCAAATTTTGCCAAAGGTGATATAGAACGTGACGGAAAACTTGTCAAAGGAGTTGATAGGGTAAAAGAAAGAGTTATTGAAGAAAAGCTTAAACCCGCACTTGTGTCTACCCGCTCAGATTTAAAGACAGAAGGCTTTTTCCCTAAACTGGTACGTTTTTTTGCGCACTCAAAACGACCCGTTGCGTCAGCAACATCCAACCATAAAAAGGTTATTGCGTTTGTGGAAAAAGAAATTGAATCTATATTTGAAAAGCAAACATTACTTGAAAATTCAACAAAACAAGAGTTGGAAAAACTTGGCGATAAAAAGTTGTTAAAATTGTATAACAAGGCGGAGAAAAATGCTGCAAAACGAGCTCAAAATCTTATTGAGCAAAAGCCCGAACTTGTTATTAAAAAGATATTGAATTCATCTAATTCTCAATATCAGCCGTTGAAAGATGCAATTAATGCGGAATATGACACTGTTGTTGCGAAAAAGCTACTTGTTAAACAAGAGGTTGCGTCTGAAAAAATGCTTAAAAAATTGATGGAAAATGATGAGTACAGAAAACTTGTTAACCAATTGTCAGAAAAAGTTGAAATATCACGGAAGGTTTTAAGGCAACTCATTAAGTCAAAATCAATGTCTTTGGGATTGCTTAAAACAGTTGGCGGTTTTATTGCTCTTGGCTGTTTGGCCGTACCTATTGACCATTTTGTTCACAAATACATTATTAAAAAATTTGTTGAGCCCGGACTTGATACAGTAAGTAGCCTGAGTAAAAAAAGTTTGTTTAAATAATATTTTCCATGCTGTTTATTAAAGCTTCTTTTTGAGGGCGATTGAGTTTCTTTATTCTTCGTTCTTCTTTCATAGCTTCTGATTTTGTTGAAAATTCTCTCAAATAAACCATTTTAACAGGTTTGTTAGCACGGGTGTATTTTGCGGCAAGACCTGATTTATGCTTTTCAAAACGAGATTTTGGGTCATCTGTGTAACCGCAATAAAGCGTATTATTTTCCGTTAAAATTAAATATGTATAAAATTTTTTGTCGATATTTGTCATTTATTTTGATTCTTTATCAAGAATAGTATCCAAAATTTTCATTACTTTCGGAAAAGATTCTTCTTGCACCAAAGCCCCTCTATATACAGCAGCATCTCGTATACCTCTGATATAGTAAGGGTAAAATTTTCTTACAAATTGCATTGCAACTTTCTCTCCTCGCAGTTCAATTTCGGCTTGAATATGTTCTTTTAAAAGCCCTATTTTTTCTAAAAGAGAAGGTTGTTCAAGTATTTCGCCCGTTTTAAAATAATGTTCCACTCTGTGAATTAAATCGGGTTGTCCGAGTACGCCTCTTGCTATTGCTACTCCGTCACAGTTTGATTCTTCAATGCATTTTTTTGCAGTTTCAACTGTTGTGACATCTCCGTTTGCAAAAACGGGAACATTGATTTCTTTTTTTACGGTTGATATTGCTTTCCAATCAGCTGTGCCGCTATACATTTGAGCACGAGTTCTGCAATGAATTGTCATTGCATCGGCGCCCGATTCTTCCATAAGTTTTGCAAATTCAAAGAAATTTTGTTCCGCAGCCGTATAACCTAGTCTGAATTTTACCGTAACAGGAATATCAACGGCATCTTTAACGGCTTTAACTATGTCAGAAGCAATTTGAGGAGTTTTCATCAATGCAGAACCATCACCGCCTGAAACTACTTTTTTTACGGGGCACCCCATATTTATATCAATAATACTTGCTCCTTTATCTGCAAGAATTTTTGCCGCTTTTGCCATCATAAAAGGTTTATGTCCCGAAATTTGAAATGCAAGCGGATACTCGTTTTTGCAATATGCCATGATTTTTTCGTGTTCATCGGGACGGTTTTGCATAAGCATTTCCGAACTAATCATTTCTGTTGTTAAAAGACAATCCGATGAAAACTTGCGAATAAGCTGTCTCAAAGGCATGTCCGTAATCCCTGCCATTGGAGCGAGTGCAACGCAGCTTTTTACTTCCACATTTCCTATTCTTATTTTATGTATTCCTTCACTTTTTTGCTGCGGGTTTTGGTTCATAAGCCTTTAAGTCTTGTATTCTTCTTGCTGAATATCTTGTGTAGTCATTTGTTTCGCCAATTTTTTGTGTTTCTGCGATATATTTTTTATAATACATTAAAGCATTGGAATATTGTGCAAGATAGTCATAAGCCACGGCGATTGAATAGTTTGCAATTATCATTTGTTGGTTATATTGCAATGCTTTTTTGTAATCGTTTATTGCAAGTTGATATTTTTTTTGTGCATCATAAACCATTGCCCTGTAGTAATATGCGTTAGAGTCTTTCGGGTCTTGGGCTATAACTTTATTTAAAAGTGATAACGCCTGTTCGTATTGTTGTTTGTCGTAAAACTCCATTGCTTTGTCGGTTTGTACGGTGTTTTCCTGTTCTATAACGTATGTTAACAGTTCTTTTGCATTTTTGTTGTTTGGGTCAATTTCCAGTGCTTTTTTAGCGTAAATTTTCGCTTGCGCAAAGTTTTCGGCATTGGAATAAGCTAATCCTGCATAATAAGCGGTTTCTGTATTTTTAGGGTCAAGGTTCAGTGATTTTACATAATATTCCGCCGCTTTGGTATTGTTGTTCATTGCTTGATAACAAGCACCTATTCCCAGTAAAGATTCGGGAGTTGCTGGAGTTATCTTGTTGTAAATGTTAATTGCATCAAGATATTTTTTTTGGCGGAATAATTCGGAGGCATCTGTGTATAGCAAAGATGTCGTTTCCGCATCAATTGCCGCAAGTTGTTTTTTTATTGTTGTATTTTCGGGAAACAGTGCTTTTGCATTAGTCAGAATGTTTCTGGCTTTTTCAAAGCTTTTTTGTTGTGTATAAGCCTGCGCAAGATTGATGTATGCATCTTCATTTTTTGCATTTAGTTTTATAGCTTGATTGTAATATGGAATAGCTTCGGCTATTCTGTTTGCTTTGTGAAGTTCGTATGCATACTTATATGTTAAATCGGGATTATTAGGGTTCTGTTGAAGTTGGCTGTTGATATGTGCAAGCTTTTCTTCAGGTGTCATATTGGTTTCGTACATATCATAAAGCTCATTTTTAATGTCTTCATTTGTCGGGTCAAGGTTTAGCGCTAATTTGTAATTTTGTAATGCCGCCTCTTTGTTTCCGAGTGCTTTGTAACATTGTGCTTTGTACAAATATGCAAGCTTAAAATTGGGATTTACGTCAATAATTGTGTCATAAGCAGCAATTGCGGTTTCGTATTCTTTTTGTGCCTGATATAACGTTCCGAGATTTAAACGTGTGTTTACATTAGACGGATTAAGACTTTCGGCTTTTTCGTATTCCGTAAGAGCAGAGGCAAAGTCGTTTTTTCTTTGATAAACAGCTCCAAGGTTTGCATGAGCTTCGGCATCATTTGGATTTTGAGCAATTCTTTGTTTCCAGATGTTTTCCAACGACATTAAAATATCTTCGTTGTTGCCTGATTTTGATAACGATTGATTGTAATGTTCTGCGGCAAGATCTGTTTTGCCTATTCGTTCATAAGCTTCAGCAAGTTTTATGTGCAAATCCGAGTTTTTGGGGTCAAGTATCATTGCTTGGTCAAAGTAAGATATTGCTTGTTCGTTTAAATTTAAAGTGTAATAAATTTCGCCCAATGCTGACAAAGAAGCTTTTTTGTAATTATTGTCAATCATTGCTTTTTGGAATTCCGTTGCTGCAGCGGCAAATTCTCCCTGTGCTTTTAACGAACGAGCCATTG
The DNA here is from genome assembly GCA_945946765.1 of uncultured Clostridia bacterium. Taxonomy (GTDB): domain Bacteria; phylum Cyanobacteriota; class Vampirovibrionia; order Gastranaerophilales; family Gastranaerophilaceae; genus Limenecus. The sequence continues at coordinate 2,143 of CAMEWS010000045.1, read as the reverse complement.
TGTATCTGCCTTTTGGGGTTTGGTCGGCTTGCATTGCATATAAAACATTGTCAAGATTGGTTTCCATATTGTTTGTGTCAGCAATGTATTTTGCTTCAACAGGTTCGTTGTTGTAGTACTTCATATAAAATATGGCGGAACGCAAGTCATTTGCAGCTTTATTGTAATCCATCGACTTGTTGTTAAAATATTGTGCACGTGAAAGATATGCATTAACAAGTTGGATTCTGGAGGTTTTGTCTGTTGGGTTTTCTCTTAATGCTTTTCTAAATTCCGTAATAGCATTTGTGTATTGTGAAGATTTTAAAAATTTTACACCTTGTTGATAATATATTGAGCCGTTTTGGGAGTATTCATTTTTTGCTGAATATTCGAAGGTGTTTGTCATATTGGGTTCATAAGAGTAAAATTCATACGTATAAGCTTGTTGCGCTGTTAATACGGCGGATAACACCAGTAAAGTATTCAATGTATTTTTTTTATTCATTTTACACCTCCGCAACTGGTTTTGGCATATAAGGTAGGCAACCAAATTAATATTATAATTATATGTCAAATTTGACAATAATTCTAATGTTTAATTTTTAATAAAAATTTTTAATTTATCCTGTACGGCAATTTATTTTTGTTTGATAATTATTTATACTGCTCAGGTAACAATTCCAAAGGAGCAAAAAAGATGGATAAATACGTATGTTTGGTGTGCGGTTATGTATATGACCCCGCAGAAAATGATAATGTACCGTTTGAAGATTTACCCGTTGATTGGATTTGTCCTGTTTGTGCGGTCGGAAAAGACCGTTTTGTAAAACAACAGTAAACGGATTTTTGGCAGTGGAATCCTTTTATATAAGGAGATTAGCCATGGATTTAAAAATCAGACCCATAAAAAACAACGTTTTCTTTATCGGCTCAAAAGATGCCGATAGAAGAATGTTTGATGAACTAATTCCGCTTACGCAGGGTACGACATACAACTCATATCTTGTTAAAGGCAGTGAAAAAACAGCTATTATTGATACTGATTATCCAAAAAAACTAGAGGAATACAAAAAAAGGCTTGAAGAAAACAATATTACAAAGATAGATTATATTGTTTCAAACCATGCGGAACAAGACCATTCAGGCGGTATTCCGATGCTTTTGGAAATGTATCCCGAAGCAAAAGTTGTTACAAACGCGAAGGTAAAAGACAATGTTATGAATCTTTTGCACGTAAGCGAGGATAAATTTATTGTAATAAATGACGGAGATGAATTGTCTTTAGGTGATAAAACATTGCAATTTATTCTTGCACCTTTTGTTCACTGGCCTGATACAATGTTTACTTATTTAAAAGAAGATAAAATGTTATTTACTTGCGACTATTTAGGTGCGCATTACACAAAACATGATTTGTTTGCGGACTATACACAAGAACTTGTTGAAGCGGCAAAAAGATATTATGCGGAAATAATCATGCCTTTTAGAACTTTCGCAAGAAAATATCTTGAAAAAATTAAAACTATGGACGTAGATATTATTTTGCCAAGCCATGGCCCTGTGTATGATAAACCTGAATGGATAATTGATTTGTATGCTGATTGGGTTTCCGATAACGTAAAAAATAAAGTTGTTATTCCGTATGTGTCTATGTATGACAGCACAACAATGCTTGTTGAAAGATTGAATAAAAAACTTACGGAAGCGGGTATTGAGGTAAAATTGTTCAACCTTGTTGAATGTGATGAAGGCGAAATGTCAATGGAACTTGTTGATTGCGCTACGGTTGTACTCGGCTCATCAATGGTATTGGCAGGCCCGCACCCCGCTGCTGTAATGGCTGCATATTTGACAAATGCTTTAAAACCGAAATTCAAATATTATTCCATAATTGGTTCATACGGTTGGGGCGGAAATCTTGAAGGTACTTTAGAAAAAATGTTTACCGCAATTAAACCCGAAAAACTGGATTATGTTGTGGTAAAAGGTCAGCCGCAAGATAAGGATTTTGCAAAAATTGACGAACTTGCAAATCAAATAAAAGAAAAACATAAAGCTTTATAGTTTTGACTGTATATAAAAAAGCCTTCCTTTGCGGGAAGGCTTTTTATATTTCATATTGTCAACTGACTCCGACTACTTGTTGAACCTGTGCAAAAAA
>CAMEWS010000044.1 GCA_945946765.1 uncultured Clostridia bacterium | reverse complement strand
TTAATTTCCTTTTCTTTCAAGACAGATATTAATATAATAAAAAATTATTGTCAAATATGATTTTAATATTTATCTTAATGCAAGTTCTTCCAACGGAATTGTACAGAGTTTTTGACGGTAATCATAAATTTTTTGCAACTCCTCGAGCAATTCTTCATACATTTCGGATTCTTGTATTTTTGTTAATTCAACAGCGTGTAAAAATTTTATTTTATACCCGTTTATTGTTTTTTCCAAAATTTCAAACATACCAAGCGATTCTAACATATCAAAACACAACTCTGCCACTTCATCAGATATAGAAAGATAATTTGAAATATCGCTAAGGCTTACCTTACCGTTTTTTCCGCTGTTTGGATTGCAAACATATTTCAACATGCCGGAAATATTTTTGATAAGTTCCGAGGCATCAATTTTTTGGTTATCATAATTCATAAAATGAAAAATCTTTGCGTTGGTTTTTTCGATTATTTTATGCATAATACTTTCGCTTGCAGGATAGTCAAAAAACATTATCTGACTGCAATTTTCAAGCGTATTTCCGTTAACAGTTTTTTGTGCAATTTCTTTGTAATCTTTTAATCTGTTATAAATAACATTGTTTTGTACAAAAACTTTTGTAGGCACTTTGGTTGTCAAAAGATAATCACAAATTTGGCGATAAATATTTGTTTTTTTTCGGTGGTCATACAGTTTAAATTCCGATTTTTCTTCCTTAACTGTGTTTTGCATAAATTCGGATTTTAAATCCTGCACATCAAGCTGAATTGTAGTAATCCCGTTAAATACGTTTAATTTTGGATAAAACACCACATCAAACGACTTGCCTTCGGGAATATTTAAAGAAGAATGATTCCAATATACGCACTCATAGGGCTTGCCTTGTTGATTTTCACAAAAAATCTTGAGGTGATTATTTTTCTGCCCCATTGTTCGATAGCTGTTCAAAAGCAAATTCTTTGTTACAAATAAAGGCGTGTTGTTACCTTCGCCAAAAGGCTCAAGTCGTTTTATTGTATTGATTAAATCCGTTGAAATTTCTTCGGGGTCAATCTCCGCATCAGCATATATTGCGGGAACAAGTTTTTTACCCTCTAATTGTACGGCAATAGAGCTTAAGAGCGCCGCTTTGACTTTTTCAAACGATGATTTTTTAGGGTCAAAAACAAGCCCTGCCGCTTGCGCATGACCTCCGTAAAACTCCAAAAGGTCTTCATTGTCGGCAATTACGTCCCTTATGTGAACTTCGGGAATACTTCTTGATGAACTGCGAATAAATCCCGTATTTTCGTCATTGGTCATTAAAAATACGGGCTTGTAAAATTTTTCCGCAAGCTTTGACGCAACTATACCGATAATGCCTATATGCCAGCCTTCTTTGTAAAGAATAATGGCATCTTCTGTCGGATTGACCATAGACACTGCTTCTTCATAAATGTTGTCGCATAAATCCTGACGAATTCTATTCAGATTATTCAAGTCTTCTATGCACATGTTAATTTCGGAGGTGTTATCAGAAATAAGCAATTTAACAGCATTATTTACAGTATCCAAACGACCTGCGGCATTTATTCTTGGAGCAACTCCAAACGCAATGTTTTCCGAAGTTATCCCGTTTTTAATGTCATAACCACTGACTTCCAAAAGTTTTGTAAGCCCGTAATGTTTTCCCGCCTCAATTAGTTTTATGCCTGCATCAACAAAAGAACGATTTTCATACAGAATCGGCACTACATCGGCAATTGTGCCGACTGCAACAAACGGCAAAAGTTCTTGTGCAAAATCATAATCTTTTTTTACTTCCAAAAGAGCACAAGCTAGTTTAAACGCAACGCCAACCCCCGCAAGCTCGTTAAGTGCCTGAATTTGTTCAATTTCCAAATCCTTATCAAGTGCATTCATAGCTTTAGGGTTGATTATTGCATAAGCGGCAGGTAAAACATCAGGTGCTTCGTGGTGGTCAGTAATAATAACATCAACCTTAAACCCGTTTGCAAAATTCACCTGCTCAACATCGCTGACCCCACAATCAACGGTAATAAGCAATTTCATTTTGTGCTTTGCAATGAGTTTTACAAGCGCTTTTGTATTCAAGCCATGATTTTCGTTTTCCCGATTGGGAATATAATAATCGACCTGTGCGCCCAGATGCACAAGAGTTTTGTAAAGCAAAGATGTGGAAGTTACGCCGTCACAGTCAAAATCACCGTAGATTATAATTTTTTCCTGTTTTTCTATTGCATTGAAAATTCTGTTTACAGATTTTTGCATATCCGTAAAAACAAAGGGAGAGGATATTTTCATTTGCGAAGGATTTAGAAAATCGGATACTTTTTGTACGGTATCAATACCTCTTTGCAATAACAACTTTGCAAGCAAAGTGCTACCGCCCACAGCTTGTACTATGTCAGGCGAAACTTCTTTATTTTCTTGTATTTTCCAGATTTTTTGCATTGTTTGAATTTCAATCAACAGAGTACAGAATATTTCTTTTTCGAAGCCTGTGAGATTTGGAGAAAGCGAACCGAGCGAGAAAAAGAAATATTCTGTACTTGAACTCTACAAAATAAAATCGACTATTCTTCGTCGTCTTCTTCGTCTTTATCTTCTTTAATCTTGTCCACAACCATTTTTGCCATTTCTTTAGCAACAGCTTTTTGTACGGGCGCAGGGCTGTTTTCTAACATGTGAATAGCCGTTCTTACTGTTGCATCAAGATCATACCATCTGTTATTGCCGCGTTCCACAAGTCCGTCTTCTACGGCTTCAAGCATATCTTCCACACCCGTAAAAGTGTTTTCGGAAATATTATGCTCAATCAAAATTTTGATTAAATTCAAAGACACTTTAATCTGTGTTTCGTCATCAGACTCCTCCAATGTGTGCATTGTTCTGGATAACAACGGGTCTTTGTCATACCATCTGCGGTAATTGTGGCTGTACTCTTCTTTCATACCTCTCTCCTTAGTTTTATCTAATGCGGTTGCTCAACTGCTCACCGTTTTAACGCTTTGTTTCAAAATCTATTTAAATCATTTAACTTATCATGACTTTTTAAAAATCACTCCTTTGCCGCTTTTGGGATATTTCCAATTGATATTTTTGCAAATTATCCTACAAGCTCCGCATTCCAAACATTTTTCATAACTCACCGTTAATTTTTTTTCGGTTTCGTTATATGTGTAAACGTTTGCCGGACAAATTATTGTACAAGTTTTTTCCTGACATTGCAAGCATTTTGATTCGTCAGGGCAAAGGTGACAGTTTGAATCCGTCTTGTATTTTAATGTATACAACTTATCTTCAATTTTTTTATCCATAAATTTGTCCGATTCCTATTTTAAAACCCCGAATATCAGCTTAATACCTGCAACTGCGTCTTTAAAAAGTTCTGCAAGACTTCTTTTTCTGAAAAAGTCTTTTGTAAATTTTCTAAATTTACCTTGTTTTTCCACCCCGTCTGCTGTAGTAAAGATTTCAAAGAACTCATTAACCTTTGCGGGATAATAATTTAAAAATGACGAAGTTCTACCTAACAATATTTGTACAACATCTTTGTAAGTGCGTAAATCTTTTAAAATAAAACTGTTTTCAAGCTTTTTTTTGTATAAGCACAAAGTGTTTTCACTAAAATCATTGCGTTCTAAGGCATCCAAAGCTGTTTCACCTGCATATTTACCGCTTAACATTGCAAGATTAGTACCTTCAAAATGCACATTGTTAACCAAACCTGCAGCATCACCAACAACCAACGCACCGTTGGTATAGAGTTTAGGAATATGGTTGTACCCGCCTTCGGGGATAAGGTGAGCCGAATACTCAACGACTTCTCCGCCTTCAATCAACTCCGCAACAAACGGGTGTTTTTTAAACTCGTCTAAAAGTTCATACGGTTTGAGTTTTTTCTCTTTTAAATCATCAAGCGAAACCCCGATACCAACTGCTACAGAGTCTTTGTTTGTGTAAATTATTCCCATACCGAACAAATCTTTTAAAGGTGCACCTGCAAGCTCCATAGCGCAGCCTTGATTATCCGACAGCGCAAAACGACTGTTTATAACTTCACAAGGAAGTTTTATGACTTCTTTTACACCCATTGCAACATTTTTTGGCTTTATATCTTTTCTCAACCCGATTTGTTTTGCCAAAAGTGAGTTAACTCCGTCCGCAATAATTACTACATCCGCAAAATAATCTTCTACATCCGTTCTGATACCGCAAACTTTACCGTTTTTGACAATAAGCTCATTCACAAGAGTATTTGGCGCAAAATACACACCTTCTTTAACAGCCTGTTCAACACACCATTTGTCCCACTTTGCTCGTATTGTCACAAAGGCATTCCCGTTATGATTAGTATTTTTATATGAAATTTCAGTTGAAGAATCTTTTGAAAGCAACACGTAATTGTGTTTTGAAACATAGCGTTCTATTGGCGCATCTTCATAGTTAGGAAAAATTTCTTTTGCGGCATGAGTATAAACAACACCGCCATACATATTTTTTGCGCCTGCAGCATTTGCACGTTCAACAAGAACAACTTTTTTTCCGCCTCTGGCAACGGTAATTGCCGCACTAACTCCGGCAGGGCCTGCACCTATAACTATTACATCTACTTTGTTTTGAATGTTTTCTTCCGTCATAAACTCCCCTAAACAATTATACTATCAAACTACTTTATTCAGCAATAAACAGTTATCCGACAAAAAGATTATTGTTAAAAATTATACGATATCATATTATTTGAATAAAAGGATATGAACATGAACAAAATACTCGTATACTCATCAACAAATTGCCCGTATTGCATTAAAGCCAAAAGGCTTTTATCAATGCTCAATTTGGATTTTGAAGACATAAACTGTGATGAAAACTTTGACGAAACTTGCGCAAAACTTTCGCAAGAATATAATCAACCCTGCATTGCAACCGTTCCGCAAATTATTATAAATGACCGTTATGTCGGAGGGTATGATAATTTGGAAAAATTGTACAAGTCAGGCGAATTAGACGATTATCTTAAATAATTTTTATCTTCCTGACAATGCTTCTTCGTATGCATCAACATATTTTTTTGCACTGATATCCCAACTGAAATCAGCATTCATTGCATTTTGCATAAGTCGTTTCCAAGCTTTTTTGTCTTTAAAAATATTTAAAGAATATCTTATGCAATCCATCATTGCGTAAGGGCTGTAATCCCAGAACTTAAAGCCTGTACCATTTTCCAAAGGATAACCGACAATTGTGTCATCCAGTCCACCCGTAGCACGTACTATAGGAATAGTTCCGTATTTTAAAGATATCAACTGACTTAAACCGCAAGGCTCAAATGCCGAAGGCATAAGGAACATATCAGCACCCGCATAAATAAGGTTGCTCAATTGTGCGCTAAATTCTATTCTTGCTCTAATATTTGAGCTTGTTCCGCTTAAGTATCTGAACATGTCTTCATAATGTTGTGCCCCTGTACCGAGTATTACAAACTGTGCATCAAGCCCTTTCATTTCTTCACATACAGGCCCAAACAGGTCAAAACCTTTTTGTTCAACAAGCCTTGATATAACAGCAATAAGCGGTTTGTCTTTTTCATAAGGTAATCCGAATTCTTTGCAAACAGCTTTTTTGTTTTCTTCTTTGTCTTGAAGGTGTTTTACATCATAATTTTTAACGATGTTTTTATCTGTTTTGGGGTTATAAACACTGTAATCAAGACCGTTTAAGATACCCAAAAGCTTGTGAGAGTTCATGTTAAGTGTCCAATCAAGACCTTGCCCGCCTTCAAAAGTTTTGATTTCGTTAGCATAGTTTGGCGAAACAACAATAATCTTGTCGCTGTAATTTATAGCTCCTTTCATCCAGTTGAGCATTCCAAAATGTTCCAAACCATAGCAGTTCCAAACGTATTTGTGGTCAAGCTGTGCAAAATACAAGACATCATCAAACCATTGACCCTGATATGCAATGTTGTGGATAGAATAGAAATTTTTTGTATCCTTAAAGAACGGGTCATCTTTGTAATTAACCTTCATATAAACAGGTATCATTGCTGTATGCCAGTCGTTTGAGTGGATAATATCAGGTTTAAAATTGAGTTTTCTTGCATACTCAATTGCAGCGTGTGAAAAAGCTATAAACCGTTCGTGTTCGTATCTTGTATCAATATTGCGTGGATATACCTCATGAAAAGGTGCAAAATATTTGTTGTTATCCAAAAAGAACACATTAACATTTTTTGTATCGGGGAGTTTTGCCATTTTAAGATTAAAATAATACTGCCCGTAGCTGTAATCTATTGTAAGTTTTGAATTAGGAACATCTTCTATACCAAATTTTTCTTGATTTATACATCCATGCAGAGGGGTAAAAATTGCAACTTCATGACCCATTTTTTCAAGAATTTTTGGCAAACTGCCAACTACATCGGCTAAGCCGCCAACTTTTGAAAATGGAGCAACTTCCGCAGATACAAACATTATTTTCATTGTTAATCCTCTAACCTAAAACTCAACTTATATTTTGTATATAAATTATACCACCTAATTTATTAATTACCACCATGAAAATATTAAAAAATAATATCAACCTAAATTTGTTTTACAAAGAAAACCAAAATTTTTGTCATTCATAAGATATCTAAAACCTACTACTTCAAAATATATCCCGTAGCTTTAATGTTTCCGTTTTTATAATTTAAAATGTAATAATCCGTATTAGTATCGTCAATAGATGCTTCCATAGACGCCTGACGTTTCCGTTCCGTTTGGTCAAGCGGTCGTTTGCGAGGATTTTTTTTATATTTTTTTTCTTGTTTTTCTTTTTCTTTTAAACGTTCTTTTTCTTCTTCGTCCGAAACAACTTTTTCCACAAGCTTGGCAACGGGCACAGATGCTTTTATTTCGTTAGATTCCACAAAATATAGCATTTTACGATTTGGTGAAAGCACAATTTGATAATGTCCCGGAGGGAGTTTGTTGCCCTCAAAGTCTTCCAAAATATACGGCATATTCAATATCGGATATCCGGTTGACGGATAGCCGAATTTTATATAACCTTTTTCTTCATCCAACAATCCTGATTTGTAACTCGGATAAGGGAGTATATCATCAGGATTGTTTAGCGCTATGTAATTACAATCTATCATACTTTTATAAAATTAATGTTAGGTTGATAAACAGCTTATTTACTATATTATTTACCACAATTGTGTCAAAATTTCGGGTTCACCATCTGTAACGTGGACTGTATGTTCAAAGTGAGCAGAAGGCTTGCCGTCATTTGTAACTACTGTCCAACCGTCTTCTAATGTATGAACATCATCACCACCGAGATTGAGCATTGGTTCTATGGCAATAGTCATACCTTTCTTAAGCACAAATTGGTTACCTACTCTGTAATTGAAGACAAAAGGTTCTTCGTGCATTTGTCTACCTACACCGTGACCGCCATATTGACGAACAATACCCAATTTTTTCTCATTTGCAACATCTTCTATTGCACCGGAAACTTCTTCCAATAAAATTCCGTCTTTCATTTTGGCAATACCAGCCATTAATGATTTTTCCGTAGTTTCCAAAAGCATTTTACATTCGTCCGAAATGTTGCCTACAGGATATGTCCAAGCACCGTCACCGACTAGCCCATGATATGTTGCACCTACGTCAATACTCACAATGTCGCCTTCTTTTAAGATAGTGTCTTCATGTGGAATGCCGTGTACAACCTGACCGTTAACAGATGCGCAAATTGCTGCAGGAAAACCGTTATAACCCAAAAATGTCGGGATTGCTTTGTTTTCTTTAATAATTTTCATAGCTGCATCGTCCAAATACTTTGTAGACACTCCGGGTTCTATGATTTTTCTCATTTCCTGATGAACCAGTGCAACAATGTTTCCTGCTTCTTTCATTAATTTAATTTCATAACGTGATTTTTTGTGTACTGCCATTTTCCGTTCCTATCTTTATAACCAAACAGGCTGTCTTACAAATAAAAGACAGCCTGTTGATAATTTTATTCAATTACTGCTTTCAAATTTTCATATATTTCGTCAATAGAACCTGTTGCATTGATTTTTTTGAGGATTCCTCTTTTATCGTAAAAATCAATGAGCGGTGCGGTTTGAGCAAAATATGTTTCGAACCTGTTTTTAGCAATTTCTTCCGTGTCATCTTTTCTTTGGACAAGTTCTGCGCCGCAAGCATCACAAATGCCTTCTTGTTTAATTGGCATAGTTTTTAAATTATAAATAGCGCCGCATTTTGGACAAGAACGTCTATAAATAATTCTTTCCATAAGATTGTCTATTGGTACATCAAAGTAAATAACTTTTGTCGAAACTTCTTTGCCGGCATCGATTTCTTTAAGCATATCGTCCAACATATTTGCCTGTTCAATGCTTCTTGGGAAACCATCTAAAATAAAACCTTTTTGTACATCATCTTGAGAAAGTCTGTCTTTGATAATTTGAGCGACAACTTCTACAGGTACAAGAGCACCTTTTTCCACATAATCTTTTGCAATTTTACCTGCTTCTGTTCCTTCTGCCATTGCAGCTCTTAATAAAGAGCCTGTGTCAACGTGGATAAAGCCTGTATCAGCAGCAAGTTTTTTTGTTTGAGTACCTTTACCGCTGGCAGGTGGACCCATAAAAATTAATTCTTTTTTCATAATATTACCTTTAATTCCTCTACATTGCTATTTTATATTATCATGTTGAGCCAATGAGGACAACATTTTAAGTCTTTACCGATAAAACCTCATATTTTAGGTTAACAAACCATACTATGGTTACAAATTTATTGTAGTTTTCGTATTTTTTTATACTAAAGTTGTATAAATCTCCAACTTAATGAGAATTAAAATATACCATTCGATACTTTAATATGAGAATACCAACAGGGATGTATTAGTAAATAGGATATGCGAAAGGAGATAATTCATGGCAATTATCGTAAACACAAATATGTCTGCATTAAAGACACAAAGAAACTTAAACAAAGCAACAAATTCTTTAAACAATTCATTAGAAAGAATGTCAACAGGTTTAAAAATTAATAAAGCGGCAGATGATGCTGCAGGGATGTACATTGCAACCAGTTTAGCAACACAAATTAGCGGTTCAAAAGTAGCTCAATCAAACCTTGAAACCGGTAACAACGTATTAAGTATAGTAGAAGGTAACTTGGATGTTGTATTGGACAACTTGAGTCGTATCAGAGATTTGGCAGTTCAAGCAGCAAACGGTGTATATAGCGCAGAAGCAAGAACAGCAATGTCTGATGAAGTTAAAGCCCGTTCGGCAGAAATTACACGTATTGCAAAATCTGCTGACTTTAATGGTTTGAAACTTCTTGATGGTACAATTACCAAAGATTTGAAATTGCAAGTGGGTGCGAATGCTGATGCAGCCACAAACAGTATAAGTATTGATAAAGATGTATTTGCTGAAATTACAGGTGCCGGTATATTGGCGGCAGATGCTGCAATAACAACATCTTTTGCGACAGCAACAGCAGCTGCAGCTTTCATTGCAACAGTAGATACCGCAATGGTTGGAATCAACACAAGAAAGACAGCAATTGGTGTAATTCAAAACAGACTTGCATCTGCATCAGATTCATTGGTAACAACAATAGAAAACGCAACAGCAGCAAAATCTACTATTATGGACGCTGATATTGCCGAAGAATCTGCAGAATTCACTAAACAACAAATTTTAAGACAAAGTTCGGCATCATTGCTTGTACAAGCAAACGCAATGCCTTCGATAGCATTAAACCTTATTGCAGGTTAGCGAAAATTTTTAAGCAAATTTTAACGATAATTGCATGCCGGAGAGAAATCTCCGGCTTTTTTTCTACCTAAAGTTTTATAAAGTTCTAACTTTTTGTCAATTAAGTTTGCCATTTCAAAGAGATATTATGTGAGTGTGAAAGACAAGAATAGTCTACACAGTCTGAATAGGAAGATTAGCTATTAGATAAAAGCAAGATTAACAGTCTTCAAATTTACAGGATGTAAATAGGGAATGCCGAAAGGAGAATCAAATGGCAATTATCGTTAACACAAACGTAACTGCGTTAAGAACTCAAAGAAACTTAACCAGTGCAACAAATTCTTTGAACACTTCATTAGAAAGAATGTCAACAGGTTTAAAAATTAACAAAGCTGCTGACGACGCTGCAAACCTTTATGTAGCATCAGGTTTGAACACTCAAATCAGAGGTTCAAAAGTTGCTCTTAACAACGTAGCAACAGGTAACAACGTACTCCAAATCATGGAAGGTGATATGGACGTTATGTTAGACAACCTCAACCGTATCAGAGACTTGGCTGTTCAAGCAGGTAACAGCGTTTACAGTGAAGACGCAATGGCTGCAATGAAACTGGAAACAGTTAAACGTCTTGATGAAATTGACCGTATTGCTTTAGCTTCAAACTTCAACGGTTTGGCTTTATTAAGCGGTGATATTGAATATACGCCAAAAAATATTGCTGCTAACGGTAATGTTACAGATGGCACTAAGGTTGAATTAAATCAAGTAAACAGCAAAAGATTGATGGCTGATGGTTTAAGATTACAAATTGGTGCAAATGCCGATGAAAAAGCAAACTCTTTGGAACTTAATAATGTAGAATTCTTCAACGGCGGTACCAATCCGGATGCTAAAAACCTTGGTATTAACTCTGTATCTCTCGGTAAGAGTGTTGAGGCCGGTAAAAAAGGCGATGGCATGAAGGGTGACGGCATAAGAGGTAACGTTGATTATGCATACGTAAATGCAAGTGCTGCAGCACAATATATTAATATCATTGACGCAGCTATCAATGAAATTTCTAACAAAAAGTCTACAATTGGTGCGACAATGAACAGATTAAGCACAGCAGAAACTTCATTAACAACAACTATTGAAAACAACACTGCTGCAAAATCAACAATTATGGACGCAGACATTGCAGCTGAATCTGCTGATTATACAAAAGCACAGATTCTTCAACAAACATCTGCTTCATTGTTGGTACAAGCTAACAGATTACCTCAAATTGCACTTAACCTTATTCAATAATTTGAAGGTTATTAGATTAAATAAAAAATTGCTAATAAATTATAAATTTACAATAATAGGTGATGGCAACTTGCCCGAAGATAAATCTTCGGGCTTTTTTTTGCGGATTTGCGGACGAGTGACACGAACGAAGTGAGTTAACTCGGTAAGCGAGTGCGAAGTTGACGACAACGAAGTGAAGTCAACGACAGCAATGAGCGCAAAGCAAATCCAAGAGGCGGATTTTGGCAAGTGCGCCGTGTGAGTCCGAAGGACGAACCCA
>CAMEWS010000043.1 GCA_945946765.1 uncultured Clostridia bacterium | reverse complement strand
CTTGTTTTTTGCACAGGTTCAACAAGTAGTCGGAGTCAGTTGACAATATGAAATAAGTTGACTATATATATAAAATTTTGGCATAATTGAAGAATGGATAGCACAAATTTTACGATAAACATTGCACACCTTTATCCCAAATTGCTCAATATATACGGCGATTGGGGTAATGTGCTCACAATAAAAAAACGTTGCGAATGGCGTGGTATTAACGTAAATATTGATTCTATTAATTTGAACGATTCAATTGATATATCCAAGTACGATTTTTATTTCATGGGTGGGGGGCAAGATACACAACAAATTGCGGTATCAAAAGAACTTCAAAAACATAAAGCTGCATTGCAAGATGCAAGAGATGAACATGCTGTTTTTCTTGCAATTTGCGGCGGTTATCAGTTGTTAGGGCATTATTATCAGCCTCATAATGCTGAAAAACTGTTGGGCATCAGTCTTTTAGACGCATATACCGTTGCAGGAAACACCAGATTTATTGGTAATGTAACTGCACAGTGTGATTATGTTGAGCCACAAACTCTTGTTGGCTTTGAAAATCACAGTGGTTTGACTTATTTGCAGGGCGAAACTACGCCAATGGCAACTGTTACAGTAGGCAACGGTAACAATGGCAAGGACAAAACCGAAGGTGCAAGGTACAAAAATGTTTTTGGTACATATTTGCATGGTTCTTTTTTGCCTAAAAATCCACATTTTGCCGATTATTTGATTAAACTTTCTTTACACAAACGGTATAAAGAAGAAATTGTTTTAACTCCCTTGAACGACAGCCTTGAAAACGAGTCACACAAAGCTTTATGCGGTAAAAAATATTAAGATATCATATTAAGTATTGTATCGATTTTATATCTTTTTTATATCAAAGGGTTTAAAAACTCATACAAAAGTATAAAATGGTAATATGGATATCGTCAAAAATATAAGGGATTTATCTCTAAACGAGGATGAACAATTTTTTGCAGACATAATTCAGGAAGAATTTGGCTGTAATACTTATGTTGAAAAAATTTCTAATACGGAATTTATCCATTATAATGCACGGCGAGTTAATGATTTTAATGAATATACAACTGCGCATCCGGGTGCAGAAGGCATCAGGATGATAGGTTGGCAAAGAAAATAAAAACCTCTTTTAGTTAAAAAGAGGTTTTTTAATATGTATATTTTTGTTTTTCTAATCCATAGGAATTGTTAAAGATTGACCGATTGACAGTTGATTTGGATTAGACATATTGTTTGCTTGCATAATTTTATCTATTTTGGAAGCATCATACTTTCCGTAGAATCTGATGATAATTCCTTCTAAAGTATCACCTGATTTTACTGTGTATGTTTCAGCTGCCGGTGTTTTAACTTCTTCAACTACTTGGTCGGCAGGGATAATAGACAATTTTGCCGCTTTAGCCGGTTTAACTTTTTTTACAAGTTTTGGTGAATCAGATGTATTTGAATTGTTAATTGCATTAGAAGTAAAACTCAACAATGCTGTCATTAAAAACATGCACAAAGCACCAGCTATAAAACCTGTGATTAAGTATACACCCGGAGATTTTTCTTCTCTTTGGTTAACCTTGAAGTTTTGCCAAAGAACATCAAGTTCTTTTTCTTTTGAAGGTCTGATGTATACATCAGGTGTACGTGCTTCGTTAGAAGTATGTTTTTGCGATTTTGCTCTTAATTCTTCCAACAAGACCATTTTTTCTTTGGAAAGATTTGATCTGTATAATGTTGAACTTTTCATGCTACCTCACTTCATTCTTTATATATATATTAGTAGGCTGATAATTTCAAAGTCAAGGAAATGATACGATGTATTACAATCCGAAATATTTTTTATATTTCTTGAATGTTCTTGATTATTTAATAACCGAACAAAAAATAATTTGCTATTTTCATATTACAAAAAAGGATGCGTTTTGTACGCAATCCTTTTTGTACTTTATTTCATATTTATAGGAGTCAGTTGACTACATAAAAAATGCTTATGCAGCGATTCTGCCATTGATTTCGGAAATCAAGTATTTAGCAACCCATTCAAAATCCTTGTTGTTTTGAGCTACTTTTTTAAGGCATGCTACAGAAGGTTCGCCGATTCTGATTAATGTCATAGCAACAACACCTCTAACAGCACCTTTAACGGTTTGTAATTGTTCAACAAGTACAGGTACTGCTGCGGAACCAACATTTACGAGCATATTTTCAATTTCTGCTTTGCTTTTGTTGTCTGCTGTTTCGAGTTGAGTTAAAAAATATTTAATAGAATCTGCGTGCATTTCATTCTCCAATTCATATTTTCTTATCGTTGTACACATTATAAAGCAAATTTTTATCAATTCCCGATTTCTTTATCTAATCTTTATATCTGTGTAAATATGTTTGAGGCGGCTTCGCTTGTAGAAGTGTAACGAAGTGCGAATGACGCCAAGTCTATCATTTTGCACTCTGCCGAAAAAATGATTAAGTATCATTTTTGAGAGGGGTGACCCCATGCACTTGTTGCCTGTGCCGAACTTGTTAATAAGAATGAACTTGTTTTTTGCACAGGTTCAACAAGTAGTCGGAGTCAGTTGACAATATGAAATTTAAAAATTTATGCCTTGAAATGAATTCCTACTTTCTAAAATTCTGTCAATTTTATTTAAAATTTCAAATTTTTTGTTAAGCCATTTGGGGGCAACTTTAATAGCTTGCAGCCCGTTTCCGCCGAGTCTGTGAATAGTGGTTGAAGAAGGTAAAAATTCTAAACAGTTACAGGCAATTTCAATATACTCATCTTCTTCAAGAAGTTTTATTTGCCCTTGTTCGTACATGTCATAAAGTTTTGTGTTAGGAAAAACGCACAAGCAATGGAATTTCACGCCGTCAACATTAAGTTGGGCAAGTGTTTTTATTGTTTGATACATGTCTTCGGGTGTTTCTTCAGGCAAACCTAAAATTACATGTACTCCAACTTTAATGCCCCGTTCTTTTGTTTGTTTATAAGCTTTTAAGAACGTTTCAAAATCATGCCCTCTGTTAATCAGCTTAAGGGTTTTGTCATGAATTGATTGTAGTCCGTATTCAACCCAAGTTTCGTATTTGTTTGTATAACTTGCAATTAAATCCAGTTTTCTTTCATCAACACAATCGGGACGTGTGCCGATGGACAGCCCTACAACATCGTCATGGCACAATGCAGCATCATAAATTTGTTTAAGTTCTTCTGCAGGTTTATAGGTATTTGAATATGCCTGAAAATAAGACATGAATTTTTGTGCTTTAAATCGTGTTGAAAGTGTTTTTACTCCTGTTAATACCTGTTGCTCGACGGAAAGAATATTGCTGTGAGCCCGAGAAAAACTTCCTCCGTCATCGCAAAAAATACAACCGCCCGATGAGATAGTTCCATCTCTGTTCGGGCAGCTAAAACCTGCATCCAGTGTTATTTTATAAACTTTTTTACCGAATTTGTTTTTTAAATATTCACTGAATTGATAATATCTTTTTTTTGTTTCCGGTCTTGGAAATTCAATATTATTCTTCTGAGTCTGCATTTTCCGGTAATACAGGGTACAAGTAGTGTTCACCGCATTTTGGACATACAACTTCTTGTTGTTTGCCGTCTTCTAAAATTGCAACTTCAAAAAGTTCT
The DNA here is from genome assembly GCA_945946765.1 of uncultured Clostridia bacterium. Classification (GTDB taxonomy): domain Bacteria; phylum Cyanobacteriota; class Vampirovibrionia; order Gastranaerophilales; family Gastranaerophilaceae; genus Limenecus. Next base: position 8,305 of record CAMEWS010000043.1, on the reverse strand, counting down.
CTACAGCTTGATTGTACACATCTTATTGCCCATGTAGGTCTAACTATTCTTGCCATAATATTTCTCCGTTTATTGTATTTAAAAAGATTTTAGCACATTTTGTTTGCAAATGAAACTGTAGGTTGAGGTTTCTGCCTCAACAGTAAGTTTTATGATGTTGGGGGAAAGCCCAACCTGCTAAAATTGTTTTAAGAATCTTGCATCATTGTTAAAGAACAAGCGAATGTCGTCAATTGCCCATTTTAGCATAGCAAGTCTTTCTACACCCATACCAAAGGCAAAACCCGTATAAACTTCGGGGTCAATACCGACATTTCGTAAAACATTAGGATCTACCATGCCGCATCCGAGAATTTCCAGCCAACCTGTACCCGAACATGTGCGACAGCCTTTGCCTTCACACATAATGCATTGTACATCAACTTCCGCAGAAGGCTCCGTAAACGGGAAAAAGCTGTTACGGAATCTTGTCGGGCGTGCAGCACCGAAATATAGTCTTAAAAATTCGTTCATAACCCCTTTTAAGTCGGCAAAAGTTATGTCTTTATCAACAATAAGACCTTCTATTTGGTGAAAAAGGTTGTTTTTTCTTGCGCTTACGGATTCACAGCGGTAAACTCTACCCGGAGAAATTACTCTGATAGGCGGTTTGCTTGTGAGCATTTCGTGGATTTGTGCGCCTGAAGTTTGACTTCTTAAAACAACATTTGAGGCACCTTTTGTGTAGAAAGTGTCTTGCATGTCACGTGCTGGGTGGTCTTGAGGAATATTTAACATATCAAAGTTAAAGTATTCTGTTTCTACTTCGGGCGAATTTTCGTTGTGTACTAATGAAAAGCCCATTCCTTGAAAAATTTCCACAATTTCATCAACCGTTTGAGTAAGCGGGTGGACTTTGCCGAACGGTTTAAATGCACCCGGCAGGGTTATATCAATTCTTTCTTTTTCAAGCTTTTCGTCTAATTCTTTTTTATAAAACTCTTGAAATTTTTCGTCCAATTTTTCTTCAATGTCTTTTGTAATTTGGTTTGACAAAGAACCAACGATTCTTTTGTCGTCATTAGACAAATCTTTTAAATTTTTTTTGATATTGTTTAATTCGCTTTTTCTGCTTAAAAAAGTGTTCTTAATTTCTTCGATATCAGCTGTTGAATTGATTTTTGCGATTGCTTCCAGTGCATTTGCGTGGATTTTTTCCAGTGTTTCTTTCATTATTTTTCCTCTGATTTGTTTTTAATCAAATTATAAATCAATTATATAATAAAATTAATAAAGCAAGAAAAAATTGATAAAAATGCTATACTGAAATAAATTCAGTATAACGAAATAAGGTAGGTTAGGTTTTCTTAAAGTATCCCCAACCTACTAATGATTTTTAAAAAGTACTTTTACACGAGATTTTCAATAGCCGCTTTTACACCCGAGCCGAGTTCAAATTTGTAGCCCAGTTTGTAAAGGCTTGCTTCCAGAGAACTTACCGCCGCAAGTACGTCCCTGTCACAAACAAAACCAAGGGTGCCCATTCTGAAAATTTTGTCTTTAAGCTCGTTTTGTCCGTTTGCAACAACTATGTCAAAATCTTTTTTAAGAGTGCTCCTGATATCGGGCACGCTTATACCTTCGGGCGGATAGATTGATGTAATTGCGTTTGAAGCAATTGAGTCATCTTCCACCATCGGTTTTAAGCCGATTGCTTTAATCGCCGCACGCAATGCTTTTGCGTGTTTTGCGTGACGGACAATAATGTTTTCCAAGCCGTCTTTTTTCATCATTTTTAAAGCTTCGTTTAACGCAACAATGAGGTTAACGGCAGGAGTATAAGGAGTTGAATTTGCTCTCACGGATTTGCGATATGCGGTCCAATCAAAGTAGAATGAGGGGTGTTTGCATTGTTCGTGGAGTTTAAAGGCTTTTTCACTTGCCGCCAAAAATGCCAGCCCCGGAGGAATCATAAACCCTTTTTGCGAGCCCGAAACAAGCACGTCTATTCCCCATTCGTCCATTTTGCAATCAATTGCGCCGACAGAGGTAACGCCGTCTACAACTGAAACCGCACCATGTTCTTTAATCAATGCCACAAGTTCTTTTAAAGGATTTGTTACGCCTGTTGCCGTTTCATTGTGTGTGAGTGTTACTATTTTGATTTCTTTGTTTACGTCTGCATCCAATCTTTCTTTTAACACTTTGGGGTCAATGGCTTTACCTGCCTCAACTTCAATTTTTTCAACATCGGCACCGAGTTTTGCTGCAATTTTTGCCCAGCGTGCACCGAAATTGCCTATTACAAGCGATAAAACCTTATCCCCTGCGTTTACAAGATTTGACAATGCGCCTTCCATTGCTCCCGTTCCGCTTGAAGTGTAAATAAACACGTCATTTTGGGTTTGAAAAAGCCATTTTAAATCGGCATAAATTTCTTCCAATATTGCGGAAAATTCAGTACTTCTGTGTCCGATGGGGTGTTTTGCCATTGCCAAAAGTATACTTTCGGGTACCGGTGTAGGACCGGGAATCATCAAAAAAGTTTTATCTTTCATTAGTTTAACTCCTTAAATCTGTATTTTATGAAACCATTGTTTCATATTTTGTATATTTTACAAAGGATTTAATAAAAGATAATAATTGGGGGTGTGTTCTTCGGAGTGACTATAAGTGCCGGAGGCATCTATCGGAACGAAGAAGAATATACCCTAACCCTTTAATAATTACATAGCCCTCAGACAAATCTCGCTTATCGTTGTTCAAATATATTCTGTAATTCACTACGTAAAAGATTATTTTTTATTATTTCGGATTTAAAGGTACAGGCGCAACTGATTATAAAATTATTCGCCAAAATAAATTATGGGCAGGTCGTTATCCTGAGCATATTTTCTGAATTCCGCAGGGATGTCTTCAACTTTGTATCTGTTACCTTCTTTATCTTTTCCGACAAAGAAAATTGCGGACGGTGTACCTTTGCGGAACAAAATTTCGTTGTAATCTCTGTTGAATTTCCTTTTCTTTATTTCCATATCTTTAAAGACATCTTTCAATGCCATTGCAACATGGGGTTTTTCTTGCTCAAGAACATCTAACGGTTTACCTTTTATGGATTCGTACAGTTCAATATATTGCTCATTGGTGAGATTCAATTTCTTTTTCAACAAATTAGGGATATAATCTCTGTATATATGGGCAGAACCATCAATGTAGTTGTTAATAAGTTCATCTACATCTTTTTTGTAGCCGGAGCCAAAATCTTTGTAATATGCTGCGCCAATGTCATCATCGTCAACCTCCATAATGTAGCCTTGCGGTCTAAATGTGTGGTAGTTACCCTTTGAATATACAACATAAGAACCGCTAAGCAGCGCTTGTGAATCGGCTTGCAATGCATCAAGTTGTGCTTGTTGAACTTTAGAGTCAAATGCGTGAACCATTACGTTAAAGTTTTGAGCGTTTACTCCTTTGTCAAAGCCGTATTTTGACAAATCCAAATCTTTGGACATATAAAGAATTTTATTTTTAATTGCGTTTCCGTTTTCGTCAGTAGTTGTTATTTCTTTAACATTTACACCATCTGCTTGTAATTTGCTTGCTTTTGGGATTTTGGTTTGCGGAAGGCTTATTGCTGTTTGCTTGATTGCTTTTACTTCCGCACGGAGTTTTTGGGCTACGGTGTTTAATGAATCCTTATATCTGTCAAAAAATTCGCCGTTACGTTTTATGCTCAAAAGGTCTGCTTTAGTGAACAGACATTCAATTTCCGCAAGGTTGTCCGAACGTAATTCGTATGCATAACTTTTAATTTTATTAAGTTGTTCATCAGGACTCATCGGAGTTTTTTCGCCTGTTATAGGATTTAATGTCTTTTTGTTGCACTGTTCGAGCATATCGTGATTTCTTATCAATTGATAAATTTTCATTTGCTCTTGTTTGGGAAGATTGAATTTTTCCAAAATATAATATGCATCATAAGATGAGTTTTCGGGGTGGGTTTTATCTATAGCGTATTCTTCTTTTGTAATGTCATGAAGAAGTGCGGCTAAAATAATGTTTTGTTTTTCTTGTTTGCTTAAAGTATTAAAATAAGAATCTTTTATACATTCCTGAAGAACTGAAAGAGAGTGAACGTCTATTGTGTAATCGTGAGTATCATGTTGCTTTTTGCCGATTACGGAATAGAGTTCGGGAAGTCCTTTTAAAATATCATTGAGTGTGTCTGCCATTTGCGTTGAAATGTATTTTCCGTCTGCAACAACAGCATTGTCTTGAGTGAATTTTTTAACATAAGGTTTTATTTGTTGAATAATTTCTTTTGTTTTAGGGTTTTCAATTTCCTGAAGTTTTTCTCCGTTGTTAATCAAGGTAGGATAACCTGACATAACGGTTTTGCCTTCTGTGTTTTCTTTTAATTCAAAACCAAAATAATCCCAAACCTTCATTTGTTCTGTTTTGTCGAGTGAAGAAACGAGGTTTTTAATGTCGTTTTTAAATTCATCTCTCGGGTATTTTGTATGCAATTTAAAACCAAACTCTTTTAAGTTTAGGTTTTTAAATTCGGAATCGGGCGCAGAGATTTTGTCCAACGCATTGAAGAAATTTGTTTTTTCAATGTCGCTTAACGGTCTTGTGTCGATACCCGTTGATTTTACAAGTTTGTTTAACAGTTCGACATACTCATCAACATTTGTCGGTATTAATTTTGTACAATTATAATTATCTCGAAAATCTTTTGATAAAAGTACTCCGCCTTTGTTTAAAAGCATTTGCAAATACTGTCTTTTTTCCTTAAAACTCAATTCGTTTAATGTTTGCTTTTTATCCAAACCTATTTTGTCTGCATTAATAATGCAAACTTTTGCGGCAACGGTTTTGCAATCATTTTTTTGGTTAACAAAAGTAGCATAATCTTTATCATCCAATTTGGCAAGTGCTGTCATTACGGGGGCGTCTTCTGTCCAGTTGTCCCAAGCTTCATAGCAGTTCATGTATTTAAACAGATTTCTGTCCATAAGGCGCTTGTATTCTTCATCACTAAGGTTTACAAGGTCAAAAACCGTGCTTGGATAAATGTAACTTGGTTTGTGTTGAATTTCCTTGAATTTTTCAAATTCTCTGTCGCTGTATTTTGCAAGCTTTACAGCTGTAATTGCATGAGCCGGTGCCCAATTCCAACCGTTAAAAACAGCAAAATCCTTGCGCAAACCTCTTTTTTCGTAGTTTTCCCAGTCTTTTTCCGTCAAAGTGGTTACAAGAGTTGCAATTTCTTCTCCGTCATAGTATCTGCTAAATTCACCGATAGAACGATTTTCAAAAAGCTTTTTGTCTTGCGCAAGTTTAAATTCTTCGTCCGTTAAGCCGGCAAGATACGCCCAATCATCGTAACTGTATTCTTTTGGGTTGATTTCATCAATTTTACGTTTTTTGATATTTTCCCAGTCTTCATCGGAAAGCAGTGCAATATCTTTAAGTCCGACTGAACTTTCTGCTGTGGTTAAAAGATTACGCTTTCTTAGTGTGATAGTGGTTTCATCATCTAAATCAAGTATTTTCAACAAATCTTGCGGATGTAATTTTAAATCTGTCAGATTGTTCGTTATTTCCATTAATACTTGCCATTTTTCGTTACTTATTTTTGCAAGAGAAAGAATATACGGAGCTTGATATTTTTTGTCATAATTGCTGATATTTTTTTCAGCAGAGGACAACATTCTTACTCTGCCAAAATAATTAGGTGTAAGATTTTTGGCTTCTTCGCTTTTTGAATATTCAAGCATGTTGTGTATATCAGCGGGGCTTGAATAGGTGTCTAATATATTGGAATATTCAACATAAGCCCAATCGGAATCGTTGATATCCACAACATTTGTTACAAATCCCGAGACATTAAAGCTTTTTATATAATGATTTAGAGGTGTTTCAATCAGGTTGCGTTTTTTGACGGTTTCCCACTGTTTGTCGGTTAATCTGCTCAAATCCGATATTACCCATCCGCCAATATTGTCATACATTGTTTTATCATTTTTGCAGGGTGTGTACAGACCTCGTTCCAGTGCTTTTTGGTGTTCTTCATCCGTCATTTGGGCAAGATATTTGTAATCCAACATACTAAAGGGTTTTAGCCAATAGTGTTTGTCAAACAGACCTCTGTCTTTTAGAGTTTGCCATTGTTCGTCAGTAATTTCTAATACACTTTCTCTGTCAACACTAAAAGACGGGTCATAGCGTTTCAAGTTGGGTAAATGAGGTGTATCTTTTGTTGTAAGACCTCTTTTTGTTAAGATTTTTTTGTTCTTATCATTTTGAGGAAAATACTTTATAGCGCTGGCTCTGTTACTTATAACGTTACTTAAGCTGCGTGGTTGGTTTTCTTGATATTTTCCGACAATTTTAGAATATGGACTCGATTCATATTTTTTATAAAACGCTTCCGCTGCTTCGTAAAGTTCTTCGTCCGTCATTTGTGACAAAGCTGAGGCTGCATCGGGGTTTATGGAATAATCCCGCATTGTGTTGATTTCTGTTATAGGATAATCAAAACGAGTATCTTTGGGTTTGCCGCTTGCACGATATCCCAAAGACCCGGACACGCTCATTTTTACGGGGTTGCCGTCTTTGTCAATTTTTGTATTGCCTTTTGAAAGACCGTTTCTGTTTCCGAGCCAAACATCGGCAACAAAAGAATCATATAAGGCTTTTGGGTTTGTGCTTGCATCAAAAAGTTCTTCCTCTAAAACTTCTACAAGGTAGCCTGTTTTGCCGTCTTTTTCAAAGGCGATGTATTCGGGAGTTCTTACTCCCACGCTGTTATAAAGTTTTGAAGCTATAACTTGCTGGATGATTCTGTCTTTGTCCGCAACATATCTTATTTTATAAATCTTTGCTCCGTCAGGGGATTTTACATACTCGCTGTGTTTTGTTTTAAAAAGCTGCAATTCCTGCTCGGGTGTATTTTTGTCGGGCTGCCAAACATTTTGGAGTGTGTCAGGGTCTTTTACAAAGTCGAATTGAGGGTACAATCTTAATTTTGTTTGTGATTGTTCCGCACGTTTTTCTAAGTCCGTACGAAAATTTGTGCCGTCATAGGGTCTGCCTTTGAAACTTATATTGTTATATGCCTGATAAAGACTTGAATTTACGGGTGCAGAGGGCTTTGTTTCAACGGGTGACGTTGCTGTTTTTTCTTGCTCTTTGGGTGATTGAATATTTTTAGTGTAAGATGCTTTTATTTCGCCTTGGTATTTGTTTATGAACACTAAGTCTACCTTCCTTATTAACTCTTAATTGTATAAAAACAGTAAATTCGAAGAAATTTACAAACAATTGTAAATATAAATTAATAAAGAATCTCCCGTTTTAATTAAAAACGAGAGATTCTAGTATATTGGATTTTATTTTATTTAAAGAAACTTATAAATTTATCAATAAATGATTCTTCTTTCTTTTGAGGCAAATGTGTTTGAGCTTGAGTTTTTGCTTGCGGATTTTCATTCGCCGTTTTTTCTTTGAGTTCTCTTTGTTTTTTTTCTGTAGCTGTTTCAAAGTCTACTCTTATTGTACTGTTTACACGATTGTATTCGATATCCAAAGCGCTAAAGTTGATTGTAGTAACTCCTGCATTGGCATCTTGTTTTACACCTGTTACTTTGCACTCTTTTTGAACTTTATTTCTGAATTTTTCGTCACTTAAATATTTTGCTTTAAATTTAATAAAATCTTCTTCAGTAAATGTTTGTTTGTTACCATCCATACCGGCTATAAGTTCTATAAGTTTATATTTATAATTTGATAACTCCATTGTTCTGTTGTTACCGGCGTTGTAAACTTTTCCGTTGTTTACCGAGGTATCAATTTTATCACCGGTTATTCTGACATTTTGGTTAGCTTTTGTTGTAAATTCTTGACCATCTGTGGCTGTGTTGCTTGATGTTGCTCTATTATGTATAGTAATTTCTCCGCCCATGTTTTTCTCCTTTAATAATATAAAACCTCGTATGTTTATATAAAGTAATTTGGGACAAAAAAATTGCGTTTTTTGTTAGATTTTATTAAATTTAATATACAAAACAACAAAAAAAGAGCCTTTCGGCTCTTTTAAAATGGTACTCCCAAGGGGATTTGAACCCCTGCCGCATCCGTGAAAGGGATGTGTCCTAGGCCTCTAGACGATGGGAGCCTGTCAGTTCGTAAAAATAATATATCTAAGACATAATCAGATGTCAACAAACTTTTTAAAATTAATTTAAAAATGTTTGAGGCGGCTTTGCTTGTAGAAGTGTAACGGAGTGCGAATGACGCCAAGTCTAGCATTTTGCACTCT
>CAMEWS010000042.1 GCA_945946765.1 uncultured Clostridia bacterium | reverse complement strand
TTCATGCATTGAAGTGTGATAAAATTCATTTCTTCTTTAGATATATCCGTAAAAGTCAGCGCAGTTAAAAATTTGAAAGTATTGTTCACTCTTATCGGATTGGAATAAACAAGCTCTGCATTTGTTGTTATCGTTTTGCCTTCAAGATACAATTCAACTTTCAAGTTCGTGTATGCGCCCATTTGCTTGTCAGCAATAAAAGCAAGCCCTTTTGCACAAATATTTTGGGTTTGGGCGATTACTTTATCAATTTCCGTTCCATCAAATTCTATTGTAAGTGCAAAATCTGTATGAATATTTGCTCTTAAATATTCACGTCTTTGTGAATGTTTTATGTTTGACGGGAAAGACAGCATATAAAAAGTTGTTTCGTTTAAATAATTACTTGATAAAATTCGGCTTGTTGCGTTGTAAATACCGTCTTCCGAGTAAATATTTATTTCTATTTCCTTTTCAGGTAATTCTGTTTTGTTGTCAAAAAATACAGTTAATTTTTCATTTTCAATATAATAAATTGTACAAAAATAACTTTTACCGTCTAAAATAATTTCCAGTTTGTTTGAAGGTTTTAAAAATTTGTAACTGTCCAATTTTACACCTCATTAAAAATCAAAAATGATTCTTTTAAAAATTCATAACCCTTTATGAAAGTTTGTATATCCACCATTTCGTTGCTTGAATGCATGTTGTAAATGTCTGCAAGCCCAAGAAGGTAGGGTTTAAAGACTTCGCCGTGTTTGTTTTTTTCGTGAGCATAAATATGAGTTTCCGCTCCGGCATGGAAAGAAGAAACCTCACCTTTTATGCCGATTTTTTCACAAGCTTTTACACAAACCTTTTGAATTGTTTCATCTCCCGATTTTTCAAAAGCTTTCATTTTAGATTTTGCAATAAATTCTGCATTAGCAAGTCCTTCATATTTTTTGTTAAATTTTTCTACAATTGTTTTAATGTCGTTAATTAACTGTTGTTCGTTGTCTTCTTCCGAGCTGCGTATAGAATATTTTGCCATTGCTTTAGTGTTAATAATATTTGTAAGACAGTTGTTTGCAACGTAATCAATATAACTTGGCTCGCTAATTCCTTTTTGTGCAATTTTTTGAATAACGGGTTCAACACCGCCACCTATTACACAACCAATGTTTATAGAGGTAACAGTACCGTATTCGTCACGTTTGTACTCTCCTTGCGGAATTTCCGCAATAAGTTCACCAATAAGTTTTACGGCATTAAGCCTTGTTTTGTCCCCGATATCAATACCCGAATGACCGCCTTTTAAAGCATTTACGGTTAGTGTTCCGTTTGTGTAACTTGCTCCCGAAATTTGAATTTGCCCCAATTTGTCCGCATCCAAAACCATTACATATTGCGATTCAATTTCATCAAATTTTACGTTGTGAATCCCTGTCATGTTTTGTTCTTCGTCACGTGTAAAGACAAGCTCCAATCCGCCATGTTTGATTTCGGGGTGTTTTTTGAGGTACAAAGCAAGATACATTGCAGCAGAAACACCTACTTTGTCATCAGAACCGAGAGGTCTTGTTTTATCCGTTTCGATAAATCTTCCGTCTTCAGATATTCTTATGTTTACGGGTGAAGTGTCACCCACTACATCCATATGAGCGGACAAAAGAACAGGTTTTTTGTCGGAATCCGTTGCGGGAATTTTTGCCGTTACGTTTTTAAAATGGTCTTCTTTTGCCTCAATACCAGCAGAAGTCAATATTTCCACTATTTTTGCAGAAACCTTTTCTTCTTCGCCCGAGGGGGACGGGATTTGTACAAGTGTGCAAAAAAGATCGATAAGTTCGTTTTCTTTTCTCAGTTCTTCTATATTTTTAGACATAATTTTTTCCTTTTGTTTTTGCTACAATTTTTCATTGCCATTCGGAGCATTAGCAAAGAATCTCATAACTTGTGAGATGTTTCGGCTAAAGCCTCAACATTACAAACACCTAGCAATATTTTTTTACTGTTTTATCAAGCAAATCTACAAAAGTATTTTCGTAGTGTTTGCAATTTTCTTCGGATTTTGCCTCAAATCTAAGGGTGAAAACGGGCTCTGTATTGCTTTGGCGAATCATTGCAAAACCGTCTTCAAGAATTATCCTCATGCCGTCAAGAGTGATGATGTCTTTAATTTTTGTACCAAAAAGATTAGGATTTTCATCAACAATTTTTTTCATATCCTCAAGAACGGATTTTTTAAAATCGTTTGGACAGTGGAATCGTACTTCTTTTGAGGTACAAACCCCTTCAAAAGGTTTCAACATGTCTTCGATTTTAAAATCAGGGTTTTGCATTTTGTGTTTTGCTATAATTTCAATAATGCGACAGCCCGCATAAATTGCATCGTCAAAACCGTAATAACGGTCTTTAAAGAAAGTGTGACCAGACATTTCTCCTGCGAGAATTGCGTTTTCTTCTTTCATTTTGGCTTTTATGTAACCATGCCCTGTCTTTGTCATTATTGCATTACCACCCATTTGATTAATGGTGTCGTACAACACTTGAGAGCATTTTACTTCCGATACAACACAAGGACATTCACCTCGTCTTGCAAGCGGTTCAACAATATCTTGAGCATAAATTAACAATAACTTGTCACCTGTTAAAGCGTTGCCTTTGGAATCTATAACGCCTATTCTGTCGGAATCACCGTCAAAAGCAATACCAATGTCGGCATTTTCTTCTATAACAGTGTGTTTTATTACTTCAAGAGTTTTTTCATCACTCGGGTTGGGGTGGTGATTTGGGAAAGTTCCGTCAGGTTCCGTAAAAAGTTCAACAACTTCGCAACCCAAATCTCTGTATAATTTTGGAGCAACAACACCTGCCGTTGCGTTTCCGCAATCCGTTACAACTTTTATTCCTCTGCCTATTGAAGCAAATTTGTTTGTAATGTTATCGCAATATTGTTCAATAATGTCGTATTTTCTTATAATTCCGTGACGGTTAGAAGTTTCTCGCGCATTTACTTCCGCCATGGAAAGCTTTTTAACTTCTTTAATTTGTTCTTCGGTTAAAGAAGCTTTGTTAAATGTCATTTTTAAACCGTTATATTCGGAAGGATTGTGGCTTGCCGTTACAATCAATGCACCGTTAACCCGTCCTCGGCTGATTACGTTATCGGGAATTTGCGCAAATTCCGAATAATATCCGAGAGGAGTGGGCACCATACCTATATTCAACACATTTGCGCCTGTTGACGTAACCCCTTTTATCAAAGAGTTTGTTAATGAATCGGAATGTGTTCTTGCGTCTTTCGCAACACTAATCCAAACATCTTTTACATCAATTTTTTCTTCTTCATCTTCAATATCTTTATTGATGTTTTTAACAACAAAGTTTACATAACCTCTTGCGGCATAATAAAAAAGTTCTTCCGTTACGTCTTCTCCGTAAATGCCCCGTATATCGTTTTTTCCGAATGCTCTAAAATCCAAAGTTTCTGTCATAATGTCCTCTATATTTATGTTTTAATTTTATTATTCCATAAAACATAAAATAAGGTAAATTTGTAATATTATTTTGTCTAAGGCGGTTTTAACCAAAGGAGTAATATATGAAAAAACAAGCGGAAAAATATGTATTAATAACGGGTGCATCATCGGGTTTGGGTAAAGAAACCGCACACAAGCTTGCAACTGAAGGCTACAAAATCTTTGCGGGTGTGAGAAAACAAGAAGACAAAGAGTCTTTGGAAGGATTAAATCCCAACATTACCGCAGTGTTTTTGGATGTAACAAGTGACGAAAGTGTTAACAAAGCATTTGAAACAATATCTGCCTTAACGGACAAATTGTATGCTCTTGTAAACAATGCAGGCATAGCACTTGCAGGGCCTGTGGAATACATTCCCGTTGATATTTTAAAACAGCAATTTGACGTAAATGTCTTTGGTGCAATTCGTGTTGCGCAAAAATTTTTACCGCTTATGAAAAGCCAAGAAGCGAAAATTGTAAACATAAGCTCAATGTCAAGCTACGGGAATTTTCCGTTTATTTCACCATACTGTGTGTCAAAACGTTCTTTGGATATGTTTTTTAATTCACTCTTGCTTGAATGTAAAATGCCTGATTTAAAAGTTGTTTCCATAAAGCCCGGAACGGTGCGTACGCCTATTTGGGACAAATCGCTTGCCGTATGCGAAAAAAACATGGAGTTTTTGTGTGAAGAATGCAAGAAAAAGTACGAAAAAGAATTTGATTTCCTTATAAAAAATGCACGCAAAAATAATGATGAAGGCTTGTTGCCAAAAGATATTTCAAACCTTGTTTCAAAAATTTTAAAATGCAAAAATCCAAAACTTTCTTATAACATAGGCAAAGATTCTTTTGCGGCAAGAATATTGTCATTGTTGCCCCAATGGGTAATTAATGCGCTGGTGAAATATTCGCTGAAAAAAAGGATAAAATAGTGGTTTTTGTGAGGTGTTTGGCGTGGCGGTGATTAAGTATTTAACGCCCGAAGCAATCTTTTGGAAAGGTATGCAAGTTGATATGGTACAAAGAATTGTACCCTAAAAACACACACTACTTGCTTGTTTATTATAAAATTATAACTATGGATAAAAATTATTCTCAATTGTTGGAAAAACTCAATAACTTAAAATTAAACTATGCTGCAACGGGTTTGAAATTGGAGCTTGAAACGGAAATCATTTCCACTGCGGAAATTGACCTTGCTCAAAAACTTACGGAAGAATCAGGACTTCGTTTGACCTTAAAAACTTCGGGGTGTTCTGCAGTAAGTGATATTTTTCTTTCCAAAGCTCTTGGGATAAGCAATATTTTGTCGCCCATGATAGAAAGTGCTTATGCACTCGAAAAATTTTATGAAAATGTAAAAGATATATGCGAAGATAAGAGTAAAAATCTGATGTTTAATATTGAAACAATTACTGCGTATGAAAATATAGATAAAATTTTAAAAAATAAATATATTGATAAATTCAGTACAATTGTGTTCGGGCGCAATGATTTTTGTCGTTCTTTGGGTAAAACAGCGGATTTTTGTGACGATGAAATTGTTTTTGATTACATTTGCAGTGTGCTTCAAAAAATAGAAAATACAGGCTTAAATCTTATTGTAGGCGGAAATATTACACCAAAATCTCAAGACTTTTTACAAAAAATTAATAGCAATAAATTTACGCATTTTGAAACAAGAAAAGTTGTTTTTGATAAAAAAATTCTTAAAGAAGATTTTAAAAAAGCTTTGCAAGAGGCATTGGAGTTTGAACTTTTGTGGCTTGAGTTAAAATCATTTAAAAACCCGTTGGATGAAATGCGGATGGACATATTAAAAAAAAGATTGGCTTTTTAAGTTTTGGTATCTTGTTGCTAAAAATATTCTTATGGTGTATGATTGTGTAACAAATCTTAACACTTTTGGGTTGTGTTATATAAAAAACAATGGGATTTTCGGGTAATCTTATCCTATACATAAAGATTATTGAATTTATACTTAAATAGGTTTATAATAAAAAAGCCGAAGGAAGTTAACAGAGAAAGGAGATTATAGATGCGTGTAGGTTTTTCTACGAACACTATGGCTTGCCAGCCGTTAAAGAATTTTGGGAAAGCCAAATCAACGCAAAATAATCATGTAAATAACTCTGCTAAATCCTTTAGTTCAGGTTGTGTTTCACGTGAAGAGTATGATAAATTAAACGCAAAGTATGATTTGCTTTCACGTTTTGCAGTTTTGCAGCTTGAACAATATAATCAATTGGCGGCAAAATACAGAGCTATTCAAAAGTAATTTTTTAAACACACGGCTTACGCTTTTTTGCTCCTGTCAAATCAAAGATTTGTTCACTTCGAAAACTTCGTTTTCTTCGTAACGGAGCTATTGTTTAGTTACGCCTTTACGGTCTTTCAGTTCTGAAAGCCCTGCAAGGCTTCACTTCGGCTTACGCTTTTTTGCTCCTGTCAAATCAAAGATTTGTTCACTTCGAAAACTTCGTTTTCTTCGTAACGGAGCTATCGAACGGTTGCGGCTCTGTGTCGTTCACCTGCGTGAACTCCTTCGAGCCTCACACACGGCTTACGCTTTTAATTCAAGCTTATATTTTTTAAATGTTCAATTTGAGGATTTTTATCGTCAATATTTCCGATTACGGAAATTATGTCTATACGATAATTTTTATAGGATTCTTGTGTGTTTTGCAAATAGTACAGCCCCGCTTTAAAAACATTGGAAAGTTTTGTTTTGTTGACAGCTTCAAAAGGATGTCCAAAAGTCGTAGTTGTTCTGGTTTTAACTTCAACAAAAACAATTGTGTCTTTGTCTTTGGCAATTATGTCAATTTCACACAAACGGGAATATCTGTAATTGCGTTCAATAATTTTATATCCTGATTTTTTCAAAAAATTTGTGGCAATTTCTTCTCCGTAATTACCGATTTTTTTGTTAGTCTTTTTATTAATTGTCATAAAGTTTTTCCATTTGTGTGATTAACTCTACAAGTCTTTTTCTGCAAGCTTCGGGATAAATTATCTCACATTCGTTGTAATATCTGAGAAGTCGCCTTATTAAAAGTTCTTTGTCTTCTGTTTTGTTAGAAACCACAATGTAATTGTCAGTGTATTCCAAAACAGTTTCTCCGTCTTTTAATATATATGATTTAGCCAATCTGTTTTTTATTTTAAACAATACAGATGAAGAATAACTGTTTGGTTGTTTTTGTGGTGATTGTTTGGAAGAAACAATGTTTTCAGCAAAAAATTCTTTGTAGCAATTGTCATTGGTATCATATGTTACAAGTACAGCTTTTCCGTTTTTATATATAACTTTTATTGGTGACAACTTGTAAAAAATTTCATTTAAATTTTCGTTTTTATAAATTATATCAATTTTTTGTTTTTCATCGCAGTATTTTTTAAATTTTTCTATATTGTTATCTCTTATTTCTAACGGTTTTTTAAGGTGATATGCTGATATTTTGTTTGAAGAAATCAGTTTTTGGGTTTTGTAAGAAAATGTACGTTCAAGAATTTGTAAAATTTCGATTAAATTATCTTTTAAATTTTCGTGGTTTATTTTTTGTGAATAATCTTTTAAAAATAAAAATACTGAAAGGTCATGTCTATCAAAGTTAATTTTTTCAATACTGTTTTGCAAACAGTATTTTTTGTCAACTTTAATTACATTTAAATCTAATAATCTTAGGGTGTTAATATATTTTAAAATAAGCTCTTGTCGAAAATTTTCGTCCGTTGTTTCTTCAATGGAAAATAACAAGTCTGTTAAAGAAACGGGTTGATTTACAAGTTCTTTTAATATTTCTAAAACTCTGTATCCTGCATTGGCTATCTTAATATTCTTCATTTTGATAGCCCTCTTTAATGTTTTTTAGAACTTGTAAAAAATCTGTTTTGGCGGATTCGGGTGAAATGATTACGCAATCTGTTCCGTAAGACAGTAATCTTTGAAAGAAATTGAATCTGTTTTTAATATAAGCTTTGATTGTAAGTGAGTATTCTTTTTTAGAATCCGAACAAACTATAATTTCGTTGTTATTTTCGCTATACATAGTTGCACTGTAACCTTTGAGTTTGTAGGTAATACAGTTTGTGTTTTCTTCGAAAAATTTACATTGTTTTTTAATGTTTATATCTGTTAAAAGACAAATATGTGAGATTTTGTCTACTCTTAAAAAACAAACTTTGTCGTATTTTATATGATAACCCCAAACATATAATTTTTCGTTTTCAAACGTTATTTTTTCAGGTATAAAATCTATATCTTCAACACCATGCTTTGGCGAGTCATAACAAAAGTTTATTGTTTTTTTTAGTTGAGAATATAAAACTAATTCGTTCAAAATTTGATAATCAACATTTTTTAAAGCGTGTTTGTAAAGCAATAAATCTTTGCTTTCTGTGTCAGGTGCCAGATGAGCAATTTTTTCATAAAATTTATTGATTTGTAATAAAAGCTGCCAATCGCCCAATGTTGAAATGCTATCTCTTAGTATTTGTAAAGTGTTGATATTTTCTTGCGATAACTTTGTGCTAAAAGGATGCGATTTTAAAATATATTTGCATCCTGATTTCCAAGTCGGTCTGGTAATTACGCAGCCGGCTTTCCTTAACGTATTAATTGTTAAGGTTATGGTGTCTTTTGAAATATCATTTTTTAATATAGGGTCAACAGAAACAAGATTTATAAGTTCTTCTGCTGTTCTTGGTGCTTCGATTAATTTAAACAGTAAAAACAGAGCCCTGTAACCTGTTTTGCTAAGATTGTTTTCAGCATTGGGACTCTTTTTTGCAAGCTTAAATGCACTCATAACAGATGTTCCTTTTATTGTTTAGAAACTTCTATTCTTCTTGTAGATTCTGTTTTTACGTTTTCTTTGATGTCAATTTTATTAATGATATTTGCACGTTTTTTACGGAAGAGCATGTCTGTAAAAGCTTCAATTCTTGTTACAAATCCTGCTTCTCCTGTTTGTTCATCAACAGAAAGGTTGAGTACAGGTTTTGCAAACTTTCTTGCCGCACGAGATATTCTTTCTACCATAATGGAATCAGGACCGCAGCCAAAAGCATTGATTGTGATAATGCCATCTACGTTATTGTCTTGCAGATAATGACCTGCCGCACCCGTCATCTCATACTCGTTTGCCCAATACAATTTTGAATCCATTGCCGACATACCTTCTTTTAATTGTTCCATAGAAAGCTGCTCTGCAATGTATGTTTTAACATCCAATTTTTCAAGTTTTTCAAAAATTTTCATTGAAATTCTGTCGTCAAATAAATTGTAATTGTGTGCCAATACCGCTACGGAAATAGGATAAGATTTGGAATTGTTATTAATTACAACTTGTCCCTTTTTTGCATAACTTAAAGCTTTTTCGTAAGAAAGACCCGAGTTAATCATAATTTTAAAATTATTCATAACTTTCCAGCCTTCTTTTGATGCGGCTTTTATAACTTTTTCATCGGTAATTCCAAAGCTTGAAACACATTCTTTTAAGAAAGAATACAAACCTCTGTTTTTTTCGGATTTATCCAAAGTAGCTTCGATAATTGTAAAATCTTTTTTTACAACGTTTCTGATTAAATCAGGAAGCCCTCTGATTTTTGAACAGTTGTATATTTTGTGGTCAATAGATTGAATTGATGGTACAAATATTTTGTTTACACCTTTTTCCAGAAGATTAAGAATATGACCTACATAAACTTTTATAGGGAGGCATGTTTCCGATACTACAAGAGCAGAGCCGCTAGACATGGTTTGCTTTGTTGTTTTGTCGGATAATATTACTTTTATTCCAAGTGCTTCAAAAAACCCATACCAAAACGGGAAATAATTGTAATATGACATAGCTCTCGGGATACCTATTTGCATTGTTTCGGGCATTAATTTTTTCCTTTTAATAATTTTGTTTAATGTTTGTTTATAAAAATTATAAATCAAACAAGTATTTTTTTGTTAAGACAAAAAAATATTGTGATTACTATAATTTTTTTTAAATCGTCAAAAACTACAACCATAGCAGAAAAAGAGGGTAAAGTTTTTTACTACACACTTAACAAAACTTAATAAATATGTTAAAATTAAGTGTAAAGGGTACACATATTTGTAAAATTATGTTAAAATATTCGTTACAATTAGCAATTTTCGTTCTTGACCTGATTTAAACAAAATTGTAGACTCGGTAGGGAATAAATGAAGTTACAACAAATCAACAATATTAGACCATACACTATTCAAAACAACGGTTATAACAATAATAACCGTAAAAATAACCCGTCTTTTGGGAACTTAGCAACAGGTTTTGCTACTTTTCTCGAAAACAATGGTTTTCTTGCTGAATTTTTGTCAATTGATACCACAGGCATGATGGTTCCTCGTACAGCACAGGGTTATTGCCGTAATCGTAAGGAATTGGGTCATTTGAACTACAAAGCCGGACGTGAAGAAATGGTTAGAGAGTTGCTTTCAGGTCCTGCATTTTTCTATGTCCCAATGGCAGTTATAGCAGGTTCAGGTATTTTGAATGGTAAAGCAGCAAAGGTAGAAGTTCCTGTACTTGATAATTTTGGAACACTAATGAAAAAAACCACAGTAGATATGAAAAATGCTGCGGTTACAAAAGAAAATTTTGTTAATACTGTTATTAATGAAGCTTTTAATCCTCAAGAATATACAAAAGAAAGAAATCTTGTTGACAGATTAAAAGAATTAATGCTTCAAACAGTAGAAGATAAGCCTGCAGAAGAAGGTATTATAGGTAAAGTTAAAGCTTATTTTGTTCACAGCAAAGAGAAAAAAGCTGCAAGAAAAGAAGCTGTTGAAATTCTTACGCAATTAAATAAGGCGAATGGAAAGTTTGTTGATGGTGCAGATACTATTATGACTGCAGGAAAAACTCATAATATTTCACAATTTATGAATGATATGTCAAATTATCTTTCCGGTTTTACAAAAAAAGCTGCACGCACATCGGAAGCAACAACTACTTTTATAGAAAATTTTCATAAAAGTACAAGAAATTTAAGATATGCTACAAATATAGCGGCTATTGCAGCTTTGTCAGCATTTTTGACTATTATTCCAAAAATTTATCAAACAGGCAAAGATTTCCCCGGAAAAGACGGTTTGATTAAAGGTACTGCAAAACAAGATACCTCCTCCTCCAAACCAAACAACACAAAGGAGGTTGCATAAATGAAAGTTAACAATATTTCATCTCAAGCATACAAAACAAGTTATGCTAATAACCAATCCTCCAAACCTTCATTTGGTGCAGCACCAAATACAAGCATGGCAAGAAAAGCTTTTGAATATGTTGGAGAACATTGTAATATTGACCCCAGCGGTTCATTAAAAAGAGTAATGTTTTTCATTGTAGGTACAGTATTTATGTTGGGCGGAAGGTTCTTTGAATCTCGTGATAACGATGAAAAAAGAGAAGTTGTTACACGTGACGTTCCTGCGGTTGCATTATCTTGTGCAGGCGCTCCGTTTTTGAACAAAGCAATAGCTTATGAATTAACAAAACATTCAGGTATTCCGATTGTTACTAACGGCAAAAAATTCAGTAAAACTGCATTTACCTCTCAAAAACAATTAACTGATTGGTATTCAAACCTTAAAAATGCTGATAATCCGCTTATAAATCTTTCTGAAATGGTAGAAAGAAACGGTGGTAATATCAGAAAGGTAATGAAAAAATTCGGTTTTGCAAAAGAATTGGATGCTATTACAAACGCAACAGACAATACAGCCATTTTAGATGCATTAAAAAATGCTCAAAGAAATGGTAAAGAAAGCTTTAAAGTATTGGAAGAATTGCTTAAAAATATATCTGCTGATAATAAAGTTCTTAAATTTGCAAAAAATTGTCAAGCAGGTATTAAGTTGGGCGGTATTGCTATGATGGCTGGTGTTCTTGGATATTTCCTCCCTCATTTAAATATTGTTACAACTAAAAAGAAATATCAAAAAAAGCTAGATGAAGGTAAAATCACAGAAGAAGATTTTCAAAAGAAAATGATGAGAACATCACCTGTTTTCAGAGTTTCATCAGGTGTTTTGAGTTTCCATAATACTTCTGCAATACGTACATTTAAAAATCTTTTAAGCATGGCCGAACCTTCTTCACATTTTGAATAAGAAGAAGTCGATAAGGTGTAATTATTTGCACCCTATATGCTATAAGCTTTGCAATAACAACACGTCTTTGCAAGTCATGGAATATTGCAAACTGCAAGAATTGAATTCATGAAGCAATCTTTAGAAAAGTTACCTACCTTTTCTAAAAATTGCTTCAGGTGACGGATTAAAGTGTCATATTAGGCTTTTATTATTTTACTTCCAACTTTTTTGTTTCATCCTTTTGGTTTTTAAGCTTTGGTAAAGTCAAACACAATATTCCATGCTCTAATTTCGCATCGGATTCTGATACATTGATTTCTGTCGGAAAATAAATTGTTCTTGAATAATTACCGTAAGCAAATTCGGTTTTGTGATATTTTTTTGTTTTTTCTTCTTTTTCTTCTTCTTTTTGGGCGGATATAGTCATATAAGATTTGTTTAACTCTACATCAATATTTTCTTTTTTTATTCCGGGAACTTCTACTCTTACTTTGTATTCGTTTTCAAATTCTTTAATATCAACAGGAATAGTAAGTCCTCTTGTTTCTTTTTCCAAAACATATTCCGGAAAAATCGAATCAAAACTTCTTTTTAAAATAGAGTTTATTTCGTCATTTAAAGTATTCATAAATGTATCGGGACGGCGAATGAGATATTTCATATTTTTCTCCTTTTTTA
>CAMEWS010000041.1 GCA_945946765.1 uncultured Clostridia bacterium | reverse complement strand
AACGGCAGAGCCGTACTACGCCTACGGCGTGCAAGGAAACCTTGCATTTAAAATTAAAAAGTTAAAACTTTTTGGAAACATTTTGAATTATTGGCAACTCAACGTTATTCGCTTTACCAAAGCGGAAATTCCAAATACAAAACTTTTTCTCGACTGTCTGCCAAAATTTATTGATATTACTGCAATTGTACGGACGTTTCTTTGCCCGTAACTCTGTCCCAACGGAAGTAACTGTAATAAATTCTGACATCTCGAACGATTTTTAGCCAAGGTTCTTGCTGATATTTTAAAAAAGCATCGGGGTTTTTGTTTATATAGTGGATTGAAACCAAACCTTCATAAGCGGAGGTTACACGTAAAATTTCACATTGTGCAGCCATTGTTTTTGTCTTTTTGGCGCACCATATTGCAACGGAATCTTCCGGTTTGTCTTTAATAATCCAAGATTGCATGGTGTTATTTTGAGAGCCGACATTGGCGAGAAGATTCGACATAAATTTGTAACAATTGTTGCCTTTTGCCCAATTGTAAGAATGAAAAACTACAGATTCGCTCCAATTGTTGCTATATTCGTATGAAGGTATCCATTGGGAAATTGTTTCGCTATTCTGTTTTCCGAAATATACCTGTTTCCAGTTTTTGTTATAGTCCGGATAAGTTATCAAGGCAGTTTGGTATGCAAAAGCACTGCCTGACAGCATTAAAGTCATTAAAATTATTGTAAAAATTTTTTTAAACATACTCCCACGCAGGTTTTTCTTTTGCTATTACAACATCAAATCCTTTTTTGTTTTTAAGTATATTTTTTACTTCGTCAACAAAAGGTTTTTCAGATTCGTAATGCCCTATATCTAGTATAACTGTACGTTTTGATTCCAGTGCATTGTGATATTTTACTTCTGATGTAATATATGCGTCAATATTGTATTTTTCAATTTCTTCAATAAAATCTGCACCAGCACCTGCGCATACGGCAATGGTTTTAATTTGGTTTTTATATGAATTATTGATAACTTTAATTCTTTCAACATTGCAGTTAAGTTTTACATACGATGCTAAATCTCTAACGGTCATTTCATATGGTGCTATGCCCACTCTGACAAAATCGTTGAGTGCTGCAACTTTTTTGAGGTTTAATTTTTTTGCAAGTAAGTCGCTTGTACCATTTCTTGTTTTGTCACAGTTTGTGTGCAGTGAATATATTTGTATTCCCCTTTGTATTGCTTTAATAATTACAGGGTTTTTAATCGTTTTGAGCGGTTTAAAAATTATGGGATGATGCGAAACAATTAAATTACAACCGAGTTCTTCTGCTTGATTGACGACATCTTCGGTTACTGAAAGGCATATCAAAACTTTTGTTGTGTAGTCGTTATCCAAAAATATCTGCCATCCTGAATTATCCCAGTCTTCTGCAAGCTCGGGTGCTGCATAATTGTCAAGAACTTTTATTATTTCACTTGTTTTTGCCATAGCAACTCCAATAATTTTTCTGCAATATTGTTTTTGGTATTCCTGTCAATTTTTATTATATTTAAATTTTTGTCCAAAACAAAAACTTCATTAAAATCTGAAGAAAATCCTGAATCTTTTTTGGATATATCATTTGCGACAAGATAGTCACAACCTTTTTTTTGAATTTTTTGTTTTGCATATTCAATTAAATTGTTGCTTTCGGCACAAAAACCGACAACAATTTGTTGTTCTTTTTTTACTTTACACATTTCTTGCAAAATATCGGTATTCTTAACAAGTTTTAGTGTTAATTCTTCTGTATTTTCTTTTTTTATTTTCAAATCCGAAATTTGATGCGGTCGATAATCCGCAACTGCAGCCGACATTATTAATATATCGGCATTTTTAAATTCTTTTTTTACGACATTGAACATTTCATTTGCGCTTTCAACGTGGATAGTGTTGTAAGGCAGGTTGGAATGAGCCGCTGTTGTTATTAGTGTTACGGTTGCGCCTGCGTCAAAAGCCTTGTCGGCAATTGCTTTACCCATTTTTCCCGAGCTATAGTTACCTATGTAGCGCACAGGGTCAATATTTTCTTTTGTACCGCCGGCTGTTATGACAATTTTTTTGCCTTTTAAAAATTTTTTTTGTGCAAAGTTTTTTTCTACCGTTTCAAAAATTTTGTTTAAATCGGCTAATCGTCCTTGTCCGTTGACACCACAGGCAAGATAGCCTTCTTCCGGTTCTACAAATTTTGCACCGTAGCTTTTTAAAGTTTCTATATTTTTTTGAACGGCTTTATTGTTCCACATCCCCGTGTTCATTGCGGGCGCAAAAATTATTTGTTTTTGAAACGCACAAGCAAGTGACGTAAGAAGATTGTCACAGATACCGTTTGCAATTTTACCGATAGTGTTTGCACTTGCGGGTGCAATTAAAAACAAATCCGCCCAATCGCAAAGTGCTATGTGTTCGGGTTTTTTTTCATCGTTAGAAAATTGTTCAATGTAAACAGGCTCTTGCGATAAAGTCTCTAAGGTCAGTGGGGTAACAAATTCCAATGCGTTACGGGTGACAACGGTTTTGACGTTTGCACCGTTTTTTTTGAACATACGAATAAGCTCGCATATTTTGTATGCGGCGATACCGCCTGTTATTCCTATTAATATGTTTTTATCTGCAATATTGCCGATTTGCGGCATTTTTATACTCCCGTTGTCTGTACTTGTGTACTTTATGCCATCATACCTACGGTTTTTCTTACTTTTTGAAGAACTTTTTCTGCTTCAATTCTTGCTTTTTCATCACCTTTTTTGATTATTTCATCAACAAGCTCGGGGTGTTCTTCGTAGTATTTTCTGCGTTCCCTAAGAGGTTTGAGTTGCTCGTTAATTATTGCCGCAAGCTCACGTTTGCAATCGGCACAGCCACGTTTGCCGGCAATACATTCTTCTTGGACCTGTTTAACTTTTTCTTCAGGTGCAAAAGCTTTCCAGTATTCAAAAGCAACTTCGCATTTGTCGGGATGACCGGGGTCATCTTTACGGGCACGACTTCTGTCTGTAATTGCTTTCATGATTGTTTTTGTTGTTGTTTCTTCGTCATCTGAAATTTTTATATCATTATGGAAAGATTTGCCCATTTTTTGACCGTCCACGCCTTTAAGCATAGGAATATTAGTCAAAAGTGGTTTTGATTCTTTAAACAAATCTGTTTTGTAAATGTTGTTAAATCTTCTTGCAATATCACGAGTAATTTCTATGTGTGCCACTTGGTCAATACCGACGGGGACACAATCTGCGTTAAATGTCATAATATCTGCCGACATTAAAACAGGGTAACCCAAAAAACCGTATGAAACATTGGGTTTTGAATCACCTTCGGCTGTTTTAACCATTTTTACAAGGTCTTTTAAAGTCGGGTCACGCTCTACCCAGTTTTGAGGTGTAATCATACTCAAATATATGTGTAATTCCGCCGTTTGCGGAAGATGGGATTGTACATAAATGCTGCATTTTTCGGGGTCTACACCTGCTGCAAGCCAATCTAATACAACGTTTCTTGTGTTTTCCACAAGGTCTTGCGTGCTGTCAAATTTTGTAGTTAGAGCGTGCCAATCCGCAACAAAAAAGAAACATTCGTATTCGTCTTGAAGTTTGACCATGTTTTTTAACACGCCAAGATAATGACCGAGATGAAGTTTACCTGTAGGTCGCATACCCGTAACAATACGTCCTTTTTTGTTTGTAGTTTGGTTTTGATTTTCGCCCATGTTTTCACCCTTTTATTTTGTCTGATAAAATTATATAACAAACAATTTAGGGGTGAATTTCAAATGTAGATTTTGATGAATATTCTTAAATATAAATTGTCCGAGAAAAATTCGTGATAAGGAACGAAGTGACGTGAACGAATTTTTTGAGTGGCGTCTTGAAAAGGTGAGTAATTGCTGGCTACGTTCAGTCGGCAGCAATTACGACACTAGATTAGATACAATGTCAACAAAAAACCTACTTCAAATATTGATTTAATTTTCCGGAATCTATAATTTCTTTAAGCTCAGTATAACCGCCAATATGTTTTCCGTTTATCAAAATTTGCGGAACTGTAGCCATACCGTTTTTTATGTTGAATCTTTCGGCAAGTTTATGGCGCATTTCTTCTTCGTTTTGCGAAATATCGTGTTCCGTAAAATCAAGATAATTATCTTGAAGTTTTTCCTTTGCCTTTATACAAAATGTGCAAGTCGGCAATGTGTAAATTTCAATATCATTTTTCATACGTGTATTATGGATTAACAATTAACAAAAATCATTGCCCGAAATTCTAATTTTTAAGCACGTCTTTTGCAGTTTGTTCAAAAATTTCATAAAGTTGTATTCTCAAATCCAAATCCGTATGTCCTTCAATTCCAAGATGTCTTTTTAACATCAAGGTTGAATTTTCGTATGCTTCTTTTTCTTTGTTGGCAACCAGTGCTATATATTTAATAACTTGTTGTTTGTCAAATCCGCCCGATTGCTTTTCGGATTTATTTAATATAGTGAATATTATGGCTTTTGCGTAATCTTTTGCATTTATACCCGTTTGTGAAACATAAATTTGATTGATTAAATCTTTAGAGTAAAACGGTAATTTTTCCGGCATGTCATCGGATTTTTGCAAAGCTTTTCTTAAAGGCAGGCTTATATAGTGCTCTACGGAAGCGAACACTTTGGGGCACAGTATTATAGTGTTAAGAGTTTTAGGGTTTTGAATATTATTGTTTTTTAAAAAGTCATTAAAGAAATCAATTTTAGGTGTTCTGTCAGGGGACTCTTCCTGCAGAACATGTGTAAATTCATGTTCAATTTTATCTAAAAATGACAACTTGCTTTCTTTGTCTTGATTTTTAATCGGTCTTACAAAAATAATTTTGTCTTGTGCGATTGCTTTGTTATCGGGAGTGAAGTTTATAGGGTTTTGAACATAAGCTACTGTAGTTGATAATGCATTTGAATTTTGCGGTAATTCATCATAGCTTTTTACCATTGTTCTCGGAGAATATTTTTGAACAATTTTTTCTATTTCGCTTAATTCAATTTTTGACGATTTAAAAACATACGATTCGATGTCTTTTTGAAACCTTTCAAATTTTTGTTTTAACGACATTGAACTGCCAAAAGAAATTGTGGCATTGTTCTTACTTTTTATAAAAGTATCTTTGTCCAAACTCTTGCCAAATGAAGGGGTTGAACACTTTTGAGTAGAAACACCGATTTTATTGTATGGGGATATTTGCGGGTTAAAATTTATCATACCCGTATAAAACACGTCAAAGGAAAAAATTGCTATAATTTTAAGAATTTATAAAACGAGAAAGAATAGAATTGGCTGTGTCTATTACTGTGTTGCCCAAAAATACAAGCATTAAAAATACTGCAAACCATTTTTGAATATCTTTTACAAGAATGACTCGTTTGTTTGAACGCTTGTCTGTTAAAGCTTTGTATTCTTCTTTGTTTGGAGCTTTGGGTAAATCCTCTTCGAGTTTTTCGATTACGGAATTGTATTTTATTTTAATAATTGTTGAATAAGCATCTTGATTGGAAATCCACATTACACAAGATGCAAGACCAAAAATATCTATTCCCAACAATAGAAAATATTGGTTTGCGGCAAGCATTTTTGTAAAAATAAGGCTAAACAAAAATATAGCGCTAAGAATCATAAAAAACCTGTTAACCGCAAAAGAACGATTGATAAAACTTTCTTTTATTTCGTTATAAATTCTGTATTGTTCAAGTATTAAATGTTTTTCGTCCATTTTATTCTCCAAAAGATTTATTAAATTAATTATAAATTAAAATGATAATTTATGTAACAGTTAAATTTTTAAGTAGCAAAAAAAATTAAGTTTAGGCTTTATACTAATAACAGGTGTGTGAAGGCTTAAAGGAGCATAAAATATGATAAGCGCAATCAATTCATCAACAGTAAATTGCAGCCCGTTGAAACAACAATCTTTTGGTGCAAAACAAATTACACCCGAACAAATTCAAGAAAAACAGTATAAAAAAGCAAGAAATAAAGCTATTGCAAAACACTTAGCATCTCAAGTGGTTGCAGGTGCAATTTTTAGTGGTATTTGGGACGGTGCAATAAACTTGTACAGAGTAGTTTCCAAAAACGGAAAAGAGCTCATTAAATTACCTGAAATAGGCAAAAGGGCAGCTATGATGGGCGGTGTTTTTGCTTTGATCAGCGCTGTATTTGTGGGTATTGATGCAGTAATGTATCGCAACAAAAACAAGTAAAATCCAATGGTATAATTTATTATAAAAAATATTAAAAACCGCTTTGTATTTAGTAATATAAAGCGGTTTTTAATATTTTCTTTAAAAATTTTTATTTTTATGCAAAAATCTTTATAAGATAGCGTAATGCTGTCTTTAAGTTGTCACAAAACAAATGACAAATAATAGTAGTACTAGTTAAATAAAAAAGGAAAAACAAATGGCAAGACAAGTCCCATTGGAAAAAGTTAGAAACTTCGGGATTGCAGCTCACATCGATGCCGGTAAAACAACTACAACAGAACGTATCTTGTTTTATACAGGTAAAACTCACAAAATCGGTGAGGTACACGATGGTGCGGCAGTAACCGACTTTATGGATCAAGAAAGAGAACGTGGTATCACTATCCAATCAGCTGCAGTTACAGCTATGTGGAAAGGACACCAATTAAACATCATCGATACCCCCGGTCACGTTGACTTCACTATCGAAGTAGAACGTTCACTCCGTGTATTGGATGGTGTGGTTGCTGTTTTCTGTGCAGTAGGCGGTGTTCAATCACAATCCGAAACTGTTTGGAGACAAGCTAACAGATATGAAGTACCAAGAATGGTATTTGTTAACAAAATGGACAGAACAGGTGCAAACTTCTACCGTGTAGTTGAACAAGTAAGAAACAGACTCGGTGCAAATGCTCATCCTATTCAATTACCTATCGGTGCTGAAGATAAATTTACAGGTTTGATTGACCTTTTGACAATGAAAGCTGAAATTTATACAAATGACCTTGGTACGGATATCAGAGAAGAAGAAATCCCTGCGGATATGCTTGAAAAAGCTCAAGAATATCGTGCAGCTTTAATAGAAGCTATTTCTGAATTTGATGATGATTTAATGATGAAGTTCTTAGAAGGTGAAGAACCTACTATTGACGAACTCAAAAGAGTACTCAGAAAAGCTACTTGTGAAAACAAAATCGTTCCTATGTGCTGCGGTACGGCATTTAAAAACAAAGGTGTTCAATTATTGTTAGACAACGTAGTTGAATACTTACCTTCACCTTTGGATGTAAAAGCTATCGAAGGTGAATTGGAAGACGGTTCAAAAGTTGAAAGACATTCTTCCGAAGATGAACCTTTTGCAGCATTGGCATTTAAAGTTATGACTGACCCTTACGTAGGTCGTTTAACCTTCTTGCGTGTTTACTCAGGTAAATTGACATCAGGTTCTTATGTTCTTAATGCTACAAACGGCAAAAAAGAACGTATTTCAAGACTTGTACAAATGTATGCAGACCAAAGAAACGAAATTCAAGAAGTATACGCAGGTGACATTTGTGCAGCCGTTGGTTTAAAAGAAACTACAACAGGTGATACCTTGTGCGATGAAAAAGCACCTATTATTCTTGAAAGAATGGAATTCCCTGACCCTGTAATTTCTGTAGCTATTGAACCTAAAACAAAAGCTGACCAGGATAAAATGGGTATCGCTCTTCAAAAATTGGCAGAAGAAGATCCTTCTTTCCGTGTTAAATCCGATACGGAAACAGGTCAAACAATCATCTCCGGTATGGGTGAGTTACACTTAGACATTATCGTAGACAGATTGTTAAGAGAATTCAAAGTAGACGCTAACGTTGGTAAACCGCAAGTTGCTTATCGTGAAACTATTCTCGGAACAGCTGATCAAGATTCTAAATTCGTTCGTCAATCAGGTGGTAAAGGTCAATATGGTCACGTTAAAATCAGAATTGCTCCTGCCGGTGAAAACGAAGGATTTGTATTCGAAAACAAAATCGTTGGTGGTGCTATTCCGAAAGAATACATCGAACCTGCAAGAAAAGGTATGGAAGAAGCTCTTGAAAGCGGTATCTTAGCAGGATATCCGATGATTGACGTTAAAGTTGAACTTTACGACGGTTCTTACCACGAAGTTGACTCTTCAGAAATGGCATTTAAAATTGCCGGTTCTATGGCTATCAAAGAAGGTTGTAAGAAAGCTAAAGCTTGTATCTTAGAACCTATGATGAAAGTAGAAATCGAAATTCCTGATGAATATACAGGTGCAATTATCGGTGACATTTCAAGACGTCGTGGTCGTGTAGAAGGACAAGAACCGATTGGTAACACAGGTAACGTAATTATCAGATGTACAGTTCCTCTCGGAAATATGTTTGGTTACGCTACTGACTTACGTTCAAATACTCAAGGTCGTGGTACATTCTCTATGGAATTCTTGAAGTATGAACAAGTTCCTGCTAACGTAGAAAAAGAAATCATCGAAAAAGCAGGTGCTACTGCTTAGTTTCTGTAGTTATTGCGAAATTGTAGGTTGGGGTTTCCACCCCAACAACAATAAAATTGAAACGGGCTCTGAATTTCAGAGCCCGTTTTTTTATAATTGTATTAAAAAAGCGGAAATTGGAGAAGTCCAATTTCCGCTTTCCTTATTTTATTTTTTTGAACTTAGCAGCAGCCGCAAGTGCAATTTGATTTATTGCAGTTTTGACCGTTGAAAGCTTTCAATCCCGGATATTTAGCTGCAGAACCGAGTTGTTCTTCGATTCTTATTAACTGGTTGTATTTGCAGATTCTATCTGTTCTTGAAGCAGAACCTGTTTTGATTTGACCGCAGTTAGTAGCAACAGCTAAGTCAGCAATAAATGTATCTTCAGTTTCACCTGATCTGTGAGAAGAAATTGCTGTGTAACCTGCTTTGAACGCCATGTTCATTGCGTTTAATGTTTCTGTCAAAGAACCAATTTGGTTAACTTTGATAAGGATTGAGTTAGCTGTACCTGTTTCGATACCTTTAGCCAATCTTTTTGTATTTGTAACGAACAAATCGTCACCGACTAATTGACAGTGAGAACCGATTCTGTCTGTAAGCATTTTCCAGCCTTCCCAATCTTCTTCAGCCATACCGTCTTCGATTGAGATGATAGGATATTTGTCAACCCAGTTAGCAAGGAAGTCAACCATTTCTTCTCTTGAAAGAACTTTGCCTTCGCCCGCAAGGTTGTATTTGCCGTCTTCATAGAATTCAGAAGAAGCAACGTCTAAGCAGATTTTAACTTGTTCAGTTGTGTAGCCTGCTTTTTCAATAGCTTCAACGATAACTTGAAGAGCTTCTTCGTTAGAAGAAAGGTTAGGAGCAAATCCGCCTTCGTCACCAACGGAAGTAACCATGCCTTTACCTTTAAGAACTGATTTAAGGCTGTGGAATACTTCTGCACCCATTCTGATAGCTTCTGTAAAAGAAGAAGCGCCAACAGGTGTAATCATAAATTCTTGGAAGTCAACATTGTTGTCAGCGTGAGCACCGCCGTTCAATACGTTCATCATAGGAACAGGAAGTGTAACTGCGTTGATGCCGCCAAGGTATCTGTATAAAGGCATTTCGAAAGCTTCTGCAGAAGCTTTTGCACATGCAAGTGAAACACCCAATATAGCGTTTGCACCTAATTTAGATTTATTTTCAGTACCATCAAGTTCAATCATAAGTTTATCGATAGCTTGTTGGTCTGCAGCATTTTCACCGATAAGTTCGGGAGCAATAATGCTGTTAACGTTTTCTACTGCTTTAAGTACACTTTTGCCACAGTAGATAGATTTATCACCATCTCTCATTTCAAGAGCTTCAAAAATACCTGTTGAAGCACCTGAAGGTACGGCAGCACGGCCTACAACGCCGCATGAAAGTGTTACATCAACTTCTACAGTTGGGTTTCCTCTTGAGTCAAGAATTTGTCTTGCTTTTACGTCTTCGATAGTTGTTGGCATAATTTTCTCCTTTATTTTTGCCTACATTATTTATCTTTCTTTGCCTTAATTATCATACGAAAAAAAACATTTTACAAGGCATTTTGGAGTTAATTAATTTATTTATATTCTCTTAAATCAACTGTTAAATCTGTATTTTTTTGAGTTGTATGTTTAATTTTCAAGTTTTTTGAGGTCTTCTTTTGCATTAAGGCTTACTTGCTCTATGCCGAATTCTGATTTTAAAAATTTGAGCATGACGGGAGTAATTATATTTGATGTGCAAACAGGTAAGTAAATATTTTTTATGCCGAGATATCTTAAGTTGAAAATGTGAGAGAGCGTATGCAGGTTGCAAGTTGTAATGAACAAGCTTATCGGGAATTTGTCAAAATCAATTTCTTTCTTAATATGAGAAAGTATTTTGTAAATTAACGAGGTGTTAAAAAATGAATCAAAATGCAATATATTCGGTTTTCCTGACGGAAGGGTGGTGGAAATTACAAAATAATCATCAGGCAGATTCTTTTCAAGCTCGTTAAAGTATTCCGAATACAAAGTGGTGTGGTTTAAAAGTCCTATAATAAGCAAATGTTTTATTTCGCTATTTTTAATTTTTTTGATAATCATATCCGCATGCTTAATTACGGAGTTTTCGTTATAGCCGACTTTGACATCAAATATTTTGTGACTTTTTTCAAAACCCGATGAATTTTCGGCAGCTTGGATTATTGAAGAAAAATCGCCTTTTTCTATTTTTGTCATGCCCTGACCGGCTATGAGGTTTGTTGTGTACAATCTTCCTCTGTACAAACCGTCTAAAAGATATTGAAAATTTCTTATTACAAGCACAGGACCTTTGAAAGATGCAAAATCAAATTGGACATTGTCGGGTGACATTTGAAAATGTCCTTTTAAGTTATTATAATTTTTAAATTTAGGATAAGCATGCGCAACAATCAGTCCGTTGTGAGTATAAACGTTTATATCCGTATTTTTTGTTGCTTCCAAAAGGTTTTCCAAATCCTTTAAATTTTGTCCCGAGGCAAGTATGGATTTACCTGCTTTTACACCTATTTCAACATCGTTTAACGTGATATTTCCGTAGTATTCTTCTTTTAGTTTGTGTAATTTTTGGTGAATTTCGTAATTTATTTTTGCAAAGTCGTTGATTTTTCGCAAAAGTTTTGCTTCCGTTACGGAGGAAAAGTTGAGGTTGTTAAATAATTTCAGTATAGAGTCTTCTTCGGGAAGGTAGTCGTCTGTATAACATTTCATTTCAACAAGTCGTATACTTGCACTTCTGATGAGATTTAAAATAATTTCGTATAAATTTTTTACATTGGATTTTAATGTTTTACTTCGTTGAATTGCTTGTTGTTCTCCTTGATTTACAATTGACATCAGGTCAAATTTGTCAAACTTGATGTTCGATTTTAGTATTTGACAGTCAATGTTATTTTTTTCGCAAAGGCTTGTATAAGTCTGTTTTACTGATTCTTTTTCTTTGTTAATTTTATTTATTAAGGATTCAAATTCCTGACGATTAAATTCGTAACCGATAAAAATTAACGACAGGTAATTAATAATGCTGTTTTTTAATTTTGGGTTTTCATAACCCAACTCTTGCATTTTTATATAGTAATAAGTTATTTGTTTTAATTCATAAAGCATAACTTCCATTAGAGAATACACTATCGGGTCAAGTCCGCAATAACCTTCTATTGAACAGTCATTGTGCAGTCTGGTTTTTCCGTATGTGTCTTCAAGATAACCGTCAAATCCGAAGTTGTTTGGCTGCGGAAGTTTGTCTGAATCAATTTTTTTGTTTTTGTCAGGTTGTGAATTTAGCATACAGGTATTTTAAAAAAGAAGTTTGTTTAAACCATTAGCCACTGTGGCTATTTCCGGAGTTTAGCAAAAGCTTATTACAGGCAAATAAATATGTTGTCTGAGGCGGCTTCGCTTGTAGAAGTGTAACGGAGTGCGAATGACGCGAAGTCTAGCATTTTGCACTCTGCCGAAAAAATGATTAAGTATCATTTTTGAGAGGGGTGACCCCATGCACTTGTTGCCTGTGCCGAACTTGTTAATAAGAATGAACTTGTTTTTTGCACAGGTTCAAGAAGTAGTAGGAGTCAGTTGACAATATGAAATTTTTAAGTAGGCTTGATACTACATTCATACAGAATTTAATTTAAACCCGTGCTCGATAACTCGGGCTATAAAAAGGCTTAGGGTATGTTCTACGGAGTGACTATAAGTGCCGGAGGCATCTATCGGAACGAAGAAGAATATACCCTAAGCCTTTAATAATTACATAGCCCTCAGACAAATCTCGCTTGTTGTTGTTTAAATAACATTCTGTAATTCATTACGTAAAAGCCTACTTAAAAACATATTTATTTGCCATAAATTTTGTCTGAGGCGGCTTCGCTTGTAGAAGTGTAACGGAGTGCGAATGACGCAAAG